>DAORIN010000001.1:0-23354 GCA_035438545.1 Minisyncoccota bacterium
ATGAAGAAGAGGACGTCCTTTCCTCCCTCGTCGCGGAAGTATTCTGCCTGCGTAAGACCGGTGAGCGCAACGCGAGCGCGTGCTCCTGGCACTTCGTTCATCTGACCGAACACAAGCGCGGTCTTATCCAAGACGCCCGACTCTGCCATTTCATGATAGAGGTCGTTTCCTTCACGCACGCGCTCTCCCACACCAGCGAACACTGAGTAGCCAGAGTGCTCCGTTGCAATGTTGCGGATGAGCTCCTGGATGATAACCGTCTTACCCACGCCGGCGCCGCCGAAGAGACCTACCTTTCCTCCCTTCAAGAACGGAATCATGAGGTCAATTGCCTTGATACCCGTCTCAAAGACTTCAGCTTTGGTGGTCTGCTCATCAAATCCCGGAGGATCGCGATGTATTGGAAGACGCTTTGCGTCTTTGGCGATAGGCGCTTTGCCATCGATAGCTTCCCCAAGCACGTTGAAGAGGCGACCCAGCGCCACTTCTCCCACAGGAACGGAAATCGGAGCACCGGTAGCTTCTGCCTTCTCTCCACGAGAAAGTCCTGCCGTCTCGTTCATCGAGATAGCGCGCACGCGATCAAGTCCCAAGTGAGACGCGACTTCAAGCGTGATGCGGCCATGCTCACCTGCTTTCTCGATGACGAGTGCGTCACCAATGGCTGGGCGATTCTCTTCAAAATGTACGTCGACAACTGGGCCGATGACTTCCGTGATAGTTCCTGTGTTCATATGTTTGTAAGTTAGGGTAATGCTACGTTGCTAATGCCTCCCGACCGCCCACTATTTCCGAGACTTCTCTCGTAATAGCGGCCTGACGAATCTTGTTATACAGACGCGTGAGGTCGCGCGCCACTTCTTTTGATTTATCCGACGCGCTCTTCATAGCGACCATACGCGCGGAATGTTCCGACGCCTTTGATTCAAGCAACATGTGGTAGAGCGAGACGGCCACCAAGCGTGGGATAAGAACGCCAAGAATGTCTTCGGTAGACTCCACTTCATATGACGCTGGAGCTTCAATAGCAACCTCCTCACTCCACTTTCCTTTTGCCGGACGAATGTCAGCAACGAGTTCCGTCACAGCCTCAAGCGTGAGTGGAAGCAGCACGCGTCCCGTGGCTACTTGCTCGAACGTCGACTTAAAGTTGCTGTAGGCGACGAAGACCTGATCAAACTCTTCTGCAAGGAAGCCAGCAGACAATTCTCGTGAGAGCTCTTCCATAACAGAAATCGGCACATCATCGCGCTTGTTCTGATACGCCTTCTTAACGGTGTAGCCACGGCGTGCGAAGTATTCTTCACCTTTCTTTCCGTACGCAAACACGGTTACATCCTTTTTGTCGAATGCTTCCACCGCTTCTGCAGCGCGCTTAATGACTGCGCTATTAAGAGCTCCGGCAAGTCCTTTATCAGAGGTCATCACCACGAGTCCAAGCTTCTTTACGTCCCGCACCTGCGCGAGCGGATGACGAAGTGCATCCTGAGATCCTGAGAGGCGCGCAAGAATAGCAAGACCGGCACGTGCGTACGGGCGTCCTGCAAGCGCAGACGCCTGCGTCTTACGCATCTTCACTGCAGACACCGCTTCCATAGCGCGCGTGACGGTATTCATGCGCTTGGTTGCGCCGATTTTCGCCTTGATGTCTTTTAGTGAAGCCATAGCAGAGGAACGTACGTATTACTTCCCGGAGCGTTCAACAAACTTCTCAAGAAGAGAGCGGAGAAGTTTCTCGGTATCTTCACCGATTTCTTTCTTGGAACGGATAGCGGCAAGCACATCCCCACCTTCGCGGACGAGGTAGTCCTGGAGTTTCTTTTCCATCGCGCTCGTCGTTTCTGGTGAGAAGGTATCGAAGTACCCGTTAATAGCAGCGAAGATGACAGCAGCCTGCATTTCAAACGCAAGCGGTGCACCATTACCCTGCTTCAATACTTCCGTCATACGGCGACCTGAGTCAATTTGCTTCTTGGTGCCCTCATCGAGGTCAGAAGAGAACTGCATAAAGGCTTCAAGCTCACGGAACTGAGCGAGCTCAAGCTTAATCTTGCCGGACACCTTCTTCATAGCTTTGGTCTGGGCGCTTGAACCCACACGCGACACGGAGATACCCACGTCAATTGCTGGGCGCATACCCTTGTTGAAGAGGTCGGTGAGAAGGAAGATCTGACCGTCGGTAATAGAAATCACGTTCGTAGGAATGTATGCCGAGACGTCGCCTTCCTGCGTTTCAATAATAGGAAGCGCGGTCAATGAACCTCCTCCCAGTTCCTTGTTCAACTTTGCCGCACGCTCAAGAAGGCGTGAGTGCAAGTAGAAGATGTCTCCTGGGTATGCTTCGCGTCCTGGTGGGCGGCGAAGAAGGAGGGAGAGCTGGCGATACGCAACTGCCTGCTTTGAAAGGTCGTCGTAAATAACGAGACCATCCTTTCCCTGCTCCATGAAGTGCTCACCAATAGCAGCTCCTGCAAATGGTGCGAGGAACTGGTACGCCGCAGGGCTTGAGGCAGGCGCCGTCACCACGATGGTGTACTCAAGCGCACCCGCTTCAGCCAACTGCGCCACAATCTTTGCGGTCTTTGATTCCTTCTGACCAATAGCGACATAGATGCAGATAGGACGAGAGTCCTTTGGCTCGTTCTTCTGGTTCAAAATAGCGTCGATAGCAATAGTCGTCTTTCCAACGCCGCGGTCACCGATGATGAGTTCGCGCTGGCCACGACCTATTGGCACCATGGCATCAATTGCCTTGATACCCGTGTGGAGCGGGACGTTCACCGGAGCGCGGTCAATAACGCCGTATGCTTCGCGCTCAATAGGACGGAACTTAGTGTTTGGGATGGGGCCTTTGCCGTCGACAGGTTCGCCGAGTGGGTTCACTACGCGACCAATCATGTCGTCTGAAACAGGGATGGAGAGCAAGCGGCCAAGGCGGCGTACGAGCATGCCTTCGTACACCTTGGTAGCATCGCCAAGAATTGCCGCACGTACACCGTCCTCTTCGAGGTTCAGGATGAGTCCGTAGACCGGGTTCGCATCTTTGAGTGCTTCTTCAAGCGTACGGTCCAACGTCGCATCGAAGAGGACCATCTCGGTCATGACGGCATTGTCGAGGCCGTCTATTTCAGCGATACCGTCGCCCGTGGCGCGGACGATACCCGTCTCTTCGCTGCCACCGGTTGGGGTGAATCCAGCGATCTCTTTCTCGATTCGTTTGATGATGCTCTCCATAGTGCTAATGCAAGGTAATAATTAGTTGGCGATGCGGCGATACAAGTCGATAAGGGCACGCTTACTCGAACGATCTACCAGGGTGCCGCGGCTTCGCGCGCGCCATCCGCGAATAAGCGAATGATTCACGTGTGCTTTCTCGGCAGTAATGCCCTCAGCTTTTGCAGCGGCAAGAGCTGCTGACGCATCCTTCTCGTGTGCAACCTCTACGCGAGGAGCAACTGCCTGACGTCGTGCTTCGTACGCTTTCAGTTCTCCCAAGATTCCTGGAAGAAGCTTCATGCGTCCGGTAGCGGAAAGATTCTTCAAGAGGTTCTCTGCCAACTTCGCTTGGTCAGTGCCCGCCTCGACGAGGCGATCAATTGCTTTTGCGTAAGTAGCAGCCTTCATGATTATTTCTCTCCAGCGACCTTAGCAGCAGCGAGAATGGCGAGGCGCGCAATCTCCTTTTCGCTATCACGAAGTGCTTTTGCTGCAGCTTCCTTAGAGCGTGCCTCAGCGTCCGCTGAGATAGCAGCAGCGCGCGCCTCTGCCTCTTTTACAAGACGGGTGCGTTCCGTTGCGGCAGCGTCACGCGCCGAAGCGAGGACTTCTGCCGCTTCTTTGTCTGCCTTCTCTACCGTTGCTGCGGCTGCAGCGTCAGCACCTGCAAGCTTCTGCGTTGCACGCTCTGCGTCTTCCACTCCTTTGGCAACCATCACGCGACGCTCTTCAAGTACTTTCAACACTGGCTTATAGAGGAGGAAGTACAGGGCAACGATGAGTATGCCGAAGTTCACCGCCTGAGCGATGAGCAGTTTCCAGTCTATGCCGAATGCGTCGAGTAAGGCGTCCATGCGTAAGGGTTAGACGAACTTGATGATGAAGGACACCACGAGCGCAAGAATACCAAGCGCTTCGGTGAACACGATTGCAAGAATCATGTTTGAGACCACCTTGCCGGAAGCCTCTGGGTTGCGGCCAATAGCCTGCATAGCGCCGCTACCGATAAGACCGATACCAATGCCAGGGCCGAATACGCCAAGACCGGCTGCAATAGCCATGCCGATGACGCGTGCTGATTCTAGTTCCATACTATTGCGTAATTATGACAATTTATAATTTGCTCCATCCCGGAGCCGAATGGATAGGCGGCGCTAGTGCGCCTCCTCCCCATGCGGTTCCATGATCGCAAGCTTGATGAAGAACAGGGTGAGCATTGAGAACACCACTGCCTGAATCAGCGCCACGAACACCTCAAATGCCAATAGTGGTACCGGCAGGAGGTACGCCAAGAAATAGCCTGCCACGAGAATCATCACTTCTCCGGCAAAGACGTTCCCGAAGAGACGGAATGAGAACGAGATAAGCCGCCCGAGGTTTGATATGAGCTCAATTAAGCCCACGGCAAAATCTACCGGTGATTTAAAATTAACAAATTTACCCCCGTACTTCAACAGACCGAGCGTGACAATACCGGTGATTTCAATGGTGAGAACGGAGATGATAGCGAGCGCAAGCGTGAAGTTGAGGTCAGCGGCAGGAGCACGGAGAAATGGTGCCATCTCCCCTTCGTGACCAAAGAGGATGGAACCAACGCCCGGGATGAACGCGAGCTCGTTTGCAACGAACACAAAGAGGAAGATGGTCGCAATGAGCGGAAAGAAGCGACGTGCGAGCTTCTCGCTTTCAAGTGTCTCTTCCATAAAGTTAATGACGCCTTCAAACGCCCATTCAATACCTGCCTGGAGGCGTCCCGGCACTGCTTTAAGGGAGCGGCCAAAGAAGAAGGCAAACACAATGAGGACCGCCATCGTGATCCAGGTCAACAGCAAGGAGTTCGTTATCGGGAATCCCCAGACGGAGAAAAGCTCCTCCGCCTTAAGGACGACATGGATAGGGCTCACGTGCTCTACAGCGTGCGCTGCAGTCGTGGTTGCCAGATGTGCTGCTTCGGTTGCCATGTGATGAGAGAAATGACCCCCTGAGGGCCATATAGGGACATAGTAGCAAGAGGTCGCTGCTATCGCAAAATAAGAGGCCGCGGATTACTCCGCGGCCAGGATTCATCTCGTGGACGTATATTAGTCCTTCGGTTTTGTCGCCGTCAGTTCACCTTTCACCAACATACTGATTGACAGATTATCGAGAACCGTTTCAAGAGCGTGCTGGTAGGCGAACATCATGCCTTCAATTTTTCCTTCGAGTCGAATGGTTCCCAAACGGAACTTATCGTTCTCATCAAGTACATTATTATGCATCTCGACCAGATCGTTATACCGACCTGAGAGAGCAGCGTTTACTTGTTTTTGTTCTTCGTATGCCGTGACGACGGTTTTGGAAAGCGCACGTTCGCTTTCAACCGCCGACGCAAGCGTCGTATATCGGTGCTGGCTGATTTTGAGCCGTTCGCCCAAGTCGGCGATTTCTCCTTCATACTGCCGAGACGTTTTACGCTTGGCGGGCGCCTTGCGTACGACTTTTTTTGCAGTCTTCTTTCTGGGAGCCATGTGGCTACTCCTTCTGTACAAGCCTTTCGGCGATTGGATTAAATAACAAAAATAGCACTTACGTCAAATGTGGACCCAAGGAGACTCGAACTCCTCACCTCTTCCATGCCATGGAAGCGCTCTACCAGATGAGCTATGGGCCCGTTAAAACCAATTTACTGTTTTTTCTGTAATGCCTCAAGCTCAGTGAGAATGCGGCGGATGTCGCCAGTGAGTTCATCAAGTGAGCGACCTTCTGAAGCAATGCGCTTCTCTTCCTCTTTCTCTTCTTCGGACATTTCCTCAACGTCCTCCTGAATCTCATCCACGTCTTCTTGAATTTCTTCAATGTCTTCCTGAATTTCATCCATATCTTCTCCGAGTTCTTCAACGTCTTCCTGAATCTCGTCGATGTCTTCTTCCACCTCACGGAGCTGTGCCGTGTTTCGGTTCACCGTCATCTGAATGAAGATGGCGAGGTATATCGCTTCTAGAGAGACAATAGTGGTGAGAATAAGGAGCACAAGCTCCCAGGACGCCAGTCCAAAGAGCCCTACCGCAAAGGCTGCGGCAAACGCAACAGTATGGACGATAAGGGAAGCAACAGAGCCCACCCACGTAGTGGCGCGTTCAACGGGACCAATGATTTGTGGAGTTTTTGTCATATTCGTCGGCACAATAGCTGTCGGGCCGCCGGTAATCGAAACCGGGCTCTAAGCACCCCATGCTTATGTACTGCCACTATACTACGGCCCGAATGTTTTTAGGATAACAAATGAACGAAAGGTTGTGTATTCGAAAAAATTATTAGGAAAATACATTAGCCAAAGATCGTCGTTTCTAAAACCTCTCTCGACGCTTTGTCGTATTTCGCAGCAATCAATTCTGCTTTCATATCCTCGCTCAAAAAATCTGGATCATCGACGAGCGCAATCACGTCATCGAGAGTGACTTCTTTAACGGTAATGCGTTCCCCGGGATCAAGGGCTGGTTCAGTAGTGCGCACACAGTTCCGAGCAATGAATACGTAGACTGCCCAATCAATTTTTGTTACTGGCTGATACGCCTTCCAGAGCGTCCACTCGTCTGACTCGTATCCCGTCTCCTCCTTAAGTTCCCGCTGTGCCGCCTCAAGCGGTCCTTCACCTTCTTTATCCATTCTCCCGGCAGGAAAGGTGTGAATAGCAGAGCGTGCTGGCTGTTCATCCTTGAGGAAGAGGAGTTTTTTTCCAGGAAGTGTAGGGATAACGACAATGGTGTCGTCTCGCTTCACTTTATCGAATGTCTTCGTGCTGCCATCGAATAATTCTTGCTCCCATTGATACACATCAAAGATGTCACCTTTAAATACCCGCTTAGCGTGGGGAGGGAGCGGCTGACGAGACTCGGGACGAATGATTTCCATAGGAGTAGCGTAGCATTCACTTTACTCGTTTGGTATCTTTCCTTGGTCGGGCGATTAGCTCAGCTGGTTAGAGCGTTCGCCTCACACGCGAAAGGTCACAGGTTCGAATCCTGTATCGCCCACAAGCATTTTTCCTAATATCGGGCTGTAGTATACCGGTAGTACGTACGATTCGGGTTCGTGAAGACCGGGTTCGATTCCCGGCAGCCCGACCCTTTACGCAAGTGGCCTCAGGTATGAGGCCGTTTGCCTATCTTCTGAGGCTATACACAGGCCAGCTTGCCAGGCCGACAAACCTCGCTCCCTAGGGTATAATGCCCCGGTCAGTAAACATTGACTAAATTAAGACACACTATGCCTAGAGCACTCAACCCGGCCCTCACTAAGCCGATGAATCTTTCTCCGGAACTCGAAGCGGTCGTCGGTAAGGGCCCTATGCCCCGCTCCGAGGTCGTTAAGCAGATCTGGGTTTACATCAAGAAGCATGACCTTCAGAACCCTGCTAATAAGCGCAACATCCTTGCGGATGACAAGCTTAAGGCAGTCTTCGGGGGTAAGGGCGAGGTAACCATGTTCGAGATGACGAAACTCGTCTCAGCACACCTTAAATAGTCTCCTACTACGGAAACAAAGAAAAAACCGCCCATTGAGGCGGTTTTTTCTTATCTAGCGTTCTCGTATCCAGTTCCGTGCTCGATCTAGGTATTTTGCTGCGTCAGCAAGGGTGCGGGCCACCCTGTCTTGATTACCTTCTGTCTTTTCATCAAAAATGTACAGTGCTTCGTCGAGTATCTTATACGCCTTTCGTACAAGTTCCTTAATATCTCCCTTGTTTTGGTCGGTATATGCCATATACCGGAAAGTATATACCTAGCGAGGACCGAATCCGTCGTAGTACTCAATCTTCACATCATCCTGCCAGTCGGTTCCTGGGATTATGGAGAGTACCTTTCCGAATACCTTAGAGTCCTCTTCCTGGACCACGATAGGAGCATAGTTTGCCGCTGCGTTCTCTGGGTGAAGGACGGCAAAGCCGTTTGAGTGCTCTAGGCGCTTAATAACGGCCATGTTCCCGATGATAGCGACCACACGGTCCCCGTCCGCTACGCGGTCCGTTACTTCGACAATGACGTAGTCCCCGTTCTTAATACCAGCGTCTTCCATAGAGTCTCCTACTGCCTTTATGGCCGCAATGCTCGTGGCCTTACCAAGGAGCTTCTTATCCACCGCAATAAACTCCCCGAACTCATCCTGGGCGTACACCTCCATGGCGTCACAGCCAGCGCTTGCGATGACGGGAACAGCAATGAAGTCACTCGGAAGATACTGACTTGAAATAGTCTTCAGTATCCTTATGCTCCGATGTTGAAATCGATCTCGTGCGATAAAACCTTTCCTTTCAAGGGCTTCGATTCTCTGGGTGACGCTTCGAAGCGAAGAAAGCTTAAGAAGCGTTTGTAGCTCTGTGAGAGTAGGTGATTGTCCATGTTGGGCGATATATCGCTTGATAAAGGCGAGCGTTGCTTCCTGAACTTCTGTGAGTGAGTCGTTCCGAGACATGTGTGTACTTTATCATCTTGTGTACACAACTATGCACAGAACATACACAACTTCTGTTTTAGAGCCTTTTGAGCGTTTCCTTATACAAAGTGTCGTGTAGTTCTACGAGGCTTTGCATCACTTCACGTTTTTCACCTTCTGCTTCCTCAAGTCTCTTTAAAAAAACTGTTGGCGAAGAGATATGAGCTTTAGACTCGTGCTTTAAAATATAGGACCATAAGACCATACTGAGTATTTCTGCCTGAGCGTTTCCATCATAGAGGTTTGAGCGCTGAACGATTGCCTCCCTGCGCGTATGTGGTTTGAACTTAGACGCCGCATGGCTAACGGTGGTCGTGAGTTCTATGGCGCGATCTGGAAAGCGCTCCATAAGAACGCCACGCACTATATCGTTCATCTGCGCTATCGTTTTAGGTTCGTAGTTATACGAACGCTCGTGAGAGGGTGCGGGGGCTTCAGGGGACATGAGGATATGGTACCACTCCTTAAGTAAATGAAAGACGGGGGCGCCTTATGCAGGTTTTCGTGAACTAAGTAATGTTCAGTACATCAACTTAGAACTTCTCTCATCCAATAGCGACCAATACGATTTCTTAGAGTGGTAGATTCATAAGGTGGTTGCAGGAGTTGAAATTGCCCTTGTAAGCTTAGGGGACTGAGGGATTTGAACCTCATTTACCGTACTTATCTTCGTACTGAAGAACACCTATAGCAATACATCCGAGTATGCCAAGAAACCACATGTCAGTTACGGCTGAATTTTCATCAATTCCTAGTATGTTCGTAGCAAAGAAATATGCGCCACTGAAAATAAGAGTTAAAACGTAAAATAATCCCACAATCTTCAGGGCGGATAAGGAAATTTTATACAGAGGCGTGAGCCAGTCCATAATAAAATTATATCCTACCTTTGGATTATTTATGCTGAAAATTTAATTCAGAATGGTTACGCATATTGGAGTCTGAAACACTTCCTGATAAGCGACTTTCCTAAGAGAAACGTCATTTGTAAAATAGTTATCCATCCGTTCGTACATATCTCTTCCATTAAAGTGATTGAAAGATTTTTTCCACTTCTTTAAACCCCAATCCTGCAATTTACTCACAGCCGTTTGTGCCTTAATTAACTGTGAAGCATATATTTGTATGTTATTTCGCAAGTCTCTTTCAATCATTTTCGAACGAAATTCTTCCATATTGACTTTGAATGCACGGCTTTGAACTCTGGGATCTGGATTAAGTCGATTCATTGCTATGTGATTATTTAAAAGAATCGATGCTTCGAATTGGCGATTTATGTCATCTATAATCTTCCTGAGATCTTTGGACTTATTAACTAAGTCAATGGTTAGCGCGTCGACATAGCCGCTTCCAGAAGATTGCTTTAATAATTCTTCTGGAATTTCTGCAACATGAAGCAGTGGTACAAACGCATAACGAATTGTTGGCTGTCCATTGCTTATATCATGCTCAGTCTGTGAGATTATCCTTGCGAGCTGATTATTAGAAAAATGAGTGAGAGTTGAGTCGATTTCGGTAAGATTAGATAAAGCGGCTCCAATACTTCGATGTAGACGAAAAGTTTGATCTTGTCTTTCCTTTCTTTCTTTTGCCCACTCGGTAAGGATGAATAATATTATCGCAACACCGGCTGCAAGTAATGCTCCGTAAAAATCCTGCCATTCATGAATGACTTCTAAAACCTCCATTACGAAGATATAGAGACGCGTAAGAAGCGTTGTGAATGCAAGATAAATGGTCTCCATTTCTATATTGTACATTCTTACAGGTTAAAACGCCTTAAAACCTAAACGCGCCAATACGAAATGACGGAAACCTTGACTTCGTGAACAAATGTGGACCGTACAGGATTCGAACCTGCGACCCTCTCATTGCAAATGAGATGCTCTACCAACTGAGCTAACGGCCCATTTCTGGACTCCGATAATATAGCATATGTTGACAGATGTGCATCTCAAATCCATCCTTATCCCTGTGCTGAAAGTGATGGGATAGGTCAGCGCAGAATAGAGCAGGAATGCGTGATAGTTCGGAGTGAGATAGGCGTCATGTTGCGACTATATCGGCAGACTGGCTCACCGCCAGCGTGGCGTCTTGACCCGAGAAGCCTTGTCGTGTGTTCCGTAAAACTCTGTTCCGACGAAGTCTGCCCCTGAGGTGGTAATTCGTCACCCCCCCATTGGAGGCCTGCATTCCGCAGGCCTCCCACTCTTTTATGCTGAGAGCGCGTCTACCTTAGCAGCCATAATAAAATCGTTTTCTGCGAGTCCTCGTATGGAGTGGGTCGTGAACTGCACCTCTACCTTTCCCCATCCGACTCTCATATCCGGGTGATGCCATTCCGCCTCAGCGACTTCCCCTACCTTATTCGCAAACGCGAGCGCTTTAGCAAAGTCCTTAAAAGGGAAGGTGCGCGTAAGAGTAGTAGCATCCTCTGAAAGCGTCCATTCAGGAACATCAGCATGAAGCTTCTTTGCTTCTTCAGGAGTGAGCTTGTCTATAATCCCCTCACACGGCAGACAACGCTTTCCTGCAAGGCTAGTCATATCCCTCTTCTTTCTTTAAAGCGTTTTTACGTTCCGTCTCCTTTTCAAGATCATCGAGGTCAGGCTCGCCATCGATAAGATACTCGGGAAGTAACCCGTCGTCAGGGCCATGCGCCATTTTTCTTTTAAAGGGTCTTTCGTTATTCATAGGTTTTAGATTCCTGCTACTGATAAATCGACAAGGTGCGAGAGGAAGTCCGGGAATGACACCCCTACTGCCGCTAACGACTTCGGGAGAAGCGATTCACTCGTCATCCCCGGAAGCGTATTGGTCTCAAGATAGTAGATACCCTTGGGAGAAATGATGAAGTCAGAACGGGAGTAGTGGCGGAGTCCCAGTCCCTCATGCATCACGCGCGCAATACGTGCCAATTCCTCTTGCTCCTTTTTAGAGAAAGGGGCAGGGCATATTTCCCTACTCTTACCGGAATACTTAGCGTCATAAGAAAAGAAGTCATTTTCGGGCGGCACTATTTCAATAGAAGGAAGGGCATAGAGCTTCTCACCGCGAAGGTTCTGCACCACACCTTGTGTGGCTTCCCTCCCGCGTATCACTTCTTCAATGAGTACACCGCCTGCTCCAGCGGACAATAGTTGCATTACTGCAGCATGGAGGGGCGCGTACCCGGAGACCATCGAGATACCTACCGAAGAACCCCAGCGTATAGGCTTTACCACTACCGGCTGGTGGAAGCTCCGTATCACGTCTGCAAGTATTTCCTCCGCCTGTTCCGCGTTCTGTATGAAGCGGTATTCAGGCGTAAGGACGCCGAGCTCTCGTGCGCGTTCCTTTGCCATCACCTTATGCATCGCAAGATACGACGCAAAAGAATTAGAACCCGTGTACGGGATACCGTGACGCTCCAGAATCTTCTGTACTTCACCGTCCTCTCCGTATTCCCCATGGAGGCCTACAATCACCACATCAACGCTCCGGAGCGCCTCTGGAGGGGTCGTGGGGCGTCCGTGGACATGCCAGTTGCCCTGCTTATCAATATAGATGTCGCGGACGGTATAGCGCCCGATATCAAGATTCTTAAGAATAGCGGCACCCGTCTTTAACGACACCTCGTGCTCCTTGGAGGGTCCGCCCCGTAGTACTCCGACGATGGTCCCGCGCATTACCGGCTAGTATATCAGGCCTTCAATGAGCGCCTGCGCGCTTTACGATGCAAGGTTATGGAGAATCGGTGCGCTTCTGAGTTCGCGAGCACCACTGTAGCGTCGGGGATACCGGCACGAAGGCTTCCAATGACTTCACGCGGGCGGTGCCGCTCATCTTTCACCACAGCAATAACTGGTATACCGATACCAAGCTCCTTCAAGGTCTCTTCTGCCGCCTTCTTATGCGTCTTCCCGCCGTCTACCACAATAGCTTTCGGGTACTGCCACTCCGGGTGGCCAAAGCGACGATTCAACAGTTCCTTCAATGAAGCGATGTCATCGTTTAACGACTTTCCTCCAGCACCGCGGATCTTAAAGCTGCGATACTCCTTTTTGTCCGGGAGTCCGTTATCAATGACCACCATGACCCCTATCGCATTCGTCCCCGAAAGGTGCGCCGTGTCATATGCCTCTACTCTCGGCTCATTCTGTTCCTCTTTACGATCCTCACGGATAAGGGAGATGTCCTGGACATGATCGAGCGCGAAGAGCTGCTGGCGGGCAAGTGCAGCGTCTTCAAAGCGCTCTGCTTTAGCAGCAAGCTTCATCTGCTTTTGGAGTTCCGCACGAAGCGTCTTTACCCGGCCTGAGAGGAACATGGAGACGTTCCGGATGGAGCGCAGATACCCGGTGCGATCTAAGTCACGCGGATAGTGCCCTATCTGCTTATTGAACTCCACCTTCCCTTGAGTAAAGCGACTGCCTTCACCTACCGGACGCGGAGTGTCATAGAAGGGAAATATCTTCCGGATGAGACGGAGCGCCTCCCGGAGCTGGTAGCCTGAAGGAAAGGGCCCGTGCATAGCACGAAGCGGTATGGAGCCTATAGTTATCTCCTTCTTCTTGAAATCAAGATCCGTGCCGCGTATCGCAAGCACACGCGGTATTTCTTCGTCAGTAATGACGGCATACAAAAATGACTTATCGTCCTTACCTATCGCATTGGCCTTTGGCTTATGTTCCCGAATAAGTGCGGCTTCGCGCACAAGTGCCTCTAAGACCGTAGGAGTAGTCTCATGCATAAGGCCGTCAGAGAGGGTAACCATGTCGACGATACGCGGGCCACGGGTCGCGATAAGGTCCACATCAAAGTACGAACGCACACGATCACGCAGCGACGTGGCCTTACCTACATAGAGAATCTTCTTTGATTTCCCTTTCCCTTGGGTAAAGAGATAGACGCCGGGGACATCCGGAAGATCAAGTTTAGTGAGATAGGCCCGTTCCATATAGGTATTCTAGCATTTCTTAATTTGACTTACAAAAAATAGTACGTATTATCACATCGAAACAACGTCTGGAGGAGGCGAATGCTTACCTATCTAAAGTGCGCTTGGGTAAATCCTTTTACGCGCTTCAGTTACTTGATTGTTTTTCTTGGTCTACTGATTCTGATTGTATTCGGTTGGCCAGGACTCATTTTTATCGCCCTAGGGCTTTGGCTTTTGTGGATGCTCAACTTTGGAGCACCGACCTATGTTGCCTATCGGATGACCAGTAAGCGCTTACGTAGAGAGAATGGCATCACACCATTTTTCCTCTATGCGATGACTGCATCCGGACCATGCATAATGGAAGGCTTCACCCTTGCTGTCAGTGAGCAGCTGGCTAGGATAAAAAAGAGCGAGGCGCGACGATGAGTCGCGCCTTTTCTTTACATTCATTTAATTTGACATTTTAGTATTTCAACGTATTTTAATAGAAGAAGTTCCGATGTGCGGGCTTCTTAGGGAGCCGGAAGCAATTTCCGGTAACGACATGAGTGATACGGTACTCAAGATCGAAAAAGTCGCCGCATTAAAACAATGCATTCTGGCGGCTGCGGCACTTGCACTATCTGTCTGGGGATGCCTGCTTGGCATGTCCTACAACCACGAGGACGCCGGACTGGTACTGCTCGTCTCGAGCCTCTACCACGTCGTCAAACTTTACTGCGAAGTTCAAAACCTCTACGCGTTGAAGCAGGTATGTCACGCGTAAAAACCGGTGCGGTAGGACGGGAGCAGTTGCTCTCGTTTTACCCGCCGATTTTTTATTTCTTCTTTTTCTTACGTAGCAACTTCGAAAGATACTCTCCGGTATGAGACCCTTCAGTATCTGCAACCTCTTCTGGAGTTCCCTTTGCAATTACCTTGCCGCCGCCGGTGCCGCCTTCCGGACCAAAGTCGATAAGGTAGTCACAGCTTTTAATGACATCGAGGTTGTGTTCAATCACCACTACCGTATTCCCGCGGCGCACCAACTCCTGAAGTATTTCGGTAAGCTTGCGCACGTCGTCATAGTGAAGACCTACCGTAGGTTCATCGAGAAGATAAAGGGTCTTCATCGTGGTTGGACGATAGAGCTCTGCAGATATTTTCACGCGCTGCGCCTCACCGCCCGAAAGCGTCGTCGCTGATTGTCCGAGCGTAAGGTACTCAAGACCGGTGGAGTTAAGGGATGCTAGACGCTCAGAAATAGCCGGAATATCTTTGAAGAAGACTTCCGCCTCCTCTACCGTCATCTGGAGTACGTCATAGATGTTCTTACCGCGATACGTGACTTCAAGCGTTTCTTTCATAAAGCGCTTACCGTCACAGACGTCACACTGTACGTACACCGTCGGCAAGAAGTGCATCTCCACCGCAATAACCCCGTTACCCTGGCACGCCTCACAGCGTCCGCCCGCAACGTTAAAGGAGAAACGTCCTGGCTTCCAGCCACGAGCACGTGCCTCAGACGTTGCTGAGAACAGGTCACGAATATGAGTGAAGGCACCCGTATAGGTCGCAGGGTTCGAGCGCGGGGTGCGGCCAATAGGTGACTGATCAATAAGAACCACGCGCCCTACGTACTCAGTGCCCGTAATAGAAGCGACATGCTCTGGCTTCGTCTCACGACGATTAAAGCGTGCTGCGACGTTCTTATGGAGGATGTCGTAAAGGAACGTCGACTTCCCCGAGCCTGAAACGCCCGTGATACCCACGAGTTTCCCGAGCGGTACTTCTACATTCTGGTTCTTGAGGTTATGGAGCGTTGCTCCCTTTATCTTTATTGAACCTTTCTCGCTCGTACGGCGCTCTTCGGGAACGGCAACTTCCATATCTCCGCGAAGGTAATCAAGGGTGAGCGAGCCTGATTCGTTCTTTGGCGCACGCAGGAGTTCATCGAGCCAGCCAGCAACGACTACGTTTCCACCATGCACGCCTGCTCCCGGACCAATATCAACGAGATAATCAGAGGAAAGGATAGTGTCCTCATCGTGCTCGACCACAAGAATGGTGTTACCAAGTTCTTTGAGTGTTAGGAGCGTCTTGATGAGGCGATCATTATCGCGCTGATGCAGACCAATGGTCGGTTCATCAAGTACATAGAGCGCACCCACAAGCCCGGTACCAAGCTGAGAGGCAAGGCGGATACGCTGTGCTTCGCCCCCTGAAAGGGTAGCGGCAGAGCGGTTTAAGGTCAGGTAGTCGAGACCGACATTCAGCATGAAATCCAAGCGGGACGTAATTTCACGAATGATAGGGAAGGCGATTTCCGCTTTCATATCAGAGAGATGGAGGTCATCCATGAAGTTCTTTGCCTCTCGAATGGACATGTCAGTGATATCAACGACGTTCTTGCCGAGCGTCTTGTCTGACTTTCCCTTCAAGTACACGCGAAGCGCTTCAGGACGAAGGCGCTTCCCTTCACAGACCGGACAAATGGTCTCGGAGAAAAGAGATTCCGTACCAAGACCGTTACAGTTTGGACACGCACCATACGGACTGTTGAAAGAGAAGAGACGTGGCTCCACTTCAGGGAACGATGCACCGTCTTCAGGGCAAATAAAGCGAGCGGAGAGGGTTTCCGTGGTCCCGTCCGCATGCCCTATCTTCACGAGTCCATCGCTTTCCTTAAGAGCGAGCTCAAGCGCTTCTGAGAGACGTTCACGTGCAGCGTCAGGGGTGCGTATGAATTCAGATACGAAAATACCATCCACCACCGCATCAATATCGTGCCGCTTATTCCTATCAAGCGTCACCTTCTCACGAAGCCCGTGTACTTTGCCGTCGATGACTGCCTTCTCATATCCTTTCCCGAGAAGATCATAAAGGAGCTGGTAGTACTCCCCTTTGCGTCCTACGACGACGGGCGCGTAAATCGTCACCATCGTCTTATCAACGACAACGCCCTTCACCGCCATTGAGTGTTCAGTGCTTCCGGAACGCTTCTTGATGCGATCCATGATGAGACGGATCATTTCTTCCTTTGAAAGCTTCTGAATCGGAACGTCGTGATGAATACAGTACGGCTGGCCCGCACGTGCATAGAGGACGCGCAGATAATCGTAGATTTCAGTAACGGTAGCCACCGTTGAGCGAGGGTTATTGGAACGAGACTTCTGGTCTATGGAAATAGCTGGAGAAAGACCTCGAATCTCATCGACGTCCGGTTTCTGCATCTGATTCAAGAACTGACGCGCGTACGCGGAAAGACTTTCGACGTAGCGACGCTGCCCTTCTGCGAAAATAGTATCGAAGGCAAGGGACGACTTCCCTGACCCCGAAAGGCCAGTGATAACCGTCATCGTGCCGCGCGGCAGATCAACGTTGATGTTCTTGAGGTTATGGGTGCGTGCCCCTTTCACTTCAATCCAATCATCGCCAACGTACTGCGTGTGCGCGTCTGTTTTCTTTGATTTAGGCATGGATATAGGAGTTCCTGTCCGTGGCGGGACAGGTACAATATGAAGTATAGCAAATTGCCTTCTCCCCGGCGACTACACAGGTTTACACGTTTGGCGTGATGGTACCCAGTACTTTCTCAATTCTTCCGACAATCTCTTCCACTGAAACTTCTGCCTTCACCAAGTATTCAGTTGCGCCAAGCGCTAATGCGCGCTCTTTGTCTTTATCCTGACCAAGATTTGAAACGACGATGACCGGAACATCTTTGAGAGCGTCGGTACGCTTCTTGATGGTCTCGAGTACCGCAAACCCATCCATGGTGGGGAGCATGAGGTCGAGGAGGACAAGCGCCGGCTTGTTCGCTTCAAACAAGGCAAGCGCTTCGTTACCGTCTGAGGCGTACAAGGTCTGGTACTTTCCAGCAAAGGTGTGTCCCAGGAGGTTCTTGAGGATGGGGTCGTCTTCAACGACGAGGATAAAGCGGGTTTCAGGCATAGGAGAAGAATACCACGCGCTACGCGAGCGGAAGGGACAGGGTAAAGGTCGTGCCAGGGCCCTCGGTGTTTGCGGCAAAATTAAGGTCTCCGCCATGGTCAGTGGCTATGGTGCGAGCGATATAGAGCCCGAGACCATTACCCTGGTTTTTGACCGTAATCGCGTTCTGAGCGCGATAGAAGCGCTCAAAGATGTTTGCTCTATCTTCTCCTGGAATACCGATGCCGGTGTCCTTCACGCGTACATACACGCGCCCTCCGCCTGCTTCGCTCGATACCCGTACCGTGCCTCCTGCAGGGGTGTAGAGAATGGCGTTCTCAATAAGGTTATTCAGGACCCACTTAATGCGTTCACGATCCGCCTTTGCAGCAGGGAGTGCTTCTGAAGCCTCATGCGTATAGAAGAGAGAGATCTGCGTCTTTTGCGCCAAGGGTTCGAAGCTTGCCACGATTTCTGTTACGAGCGCATTCATATCCGTAGGAGCGAAGGTGTATTTATACTTCCCTGACTCAATGGCGGAGATATCAAGAAGCGTGCCCACGATAGCCACAAGGTCTTTTGACTTCCCCACAGCACTTTCGACGAGCGCCTTCTGGCTTTCGGTGAGGTTCTCCTTCTGAAGGGCCTCAAGCGCCCAGCGAATGCCCGTTAACGGGGTACGGAACTGATGCGCTGCAGTAGAGATAAAGTCTGACTTCACACGCGAGATGTCCGTATCATGCTTATGCGACTCCTCAACCCTATCTATAAGCCCATCGAAGGATACGGCAAGTGAACGTATCTCTTTAGGCGCCTCATCTATCCCATCAATAGTGGTACGAGCGCCACTCGTGGCGTACCCGTCCATCGCGCGAGTCAACTCACGTAACGGTTTTGAAACGAATGAACCAACAACGAAGAAGATAGCGACGGAGAGTCCGAGCGCGAGCACAAAGAGTGCAATCGCTTGCATCATGAACAGATTCATCAATGATGCATCTACCTCAAGCGCAAGATCATAGGGCAACAGCGCGCTTATCTGCCCACGTAAATACAAAATACTTAAAAGAATGACGGTAGCGGCTACCGCGCAGGCAATAAATAACGTTATGCCTAAAAGAGAACGGAAACTCATGCAGGAATGATAGCATCTGAGTAAAGGCAAAACGGGATCCCGAAGGGGATCCCGTTTGTACTTATCTAACAATTCGACAGTAGCGTGTCTCAAGCAGATACACCTTTACGTTCGGCTCTTTCAAGATAGATACCGTTCGATACCAGTGCGCAGCATCAGGACACTCTTCATCGAGTACGGAGAGGAAATGTTCTTTGTCGATAACATACCCTCGCCACCCGTCATCAGGAATTTGGTTCCCAACAGAGTCCACCACTTTAAGTGCTGGAACGCTTACGAACGAAGAGTAGGTTTCAAAAATACGACCAACGAGTAGCTGTCGGACGTATTCAGGGATTGTTTCGCTCGGAAAGAGAGCAATAACTTGAATGCGTGGCATTCCAACCTCCAACTAATCCAAAGGCACTGTACCGCTATAGCTTATAAAAGCAATTACGCCTGTGGTACGCTACTCAAAGTATGAAAAATCCTTATTTCTGGTGGGTTGTTTTAGTAACACTCGGGTTTGCTGTTGTATACAGTTTACCTATCGGTGGTACTGGAGGCATAGTGATACTCCATTTACTCTGGAAGATGGTGGCGCCATTCATTATGGTTGCCGGAGTCCTCACTCTTCTTTACATGATTTTTACCGGTAGTCCGAAAAAGTAACTACGAAAAGCGCTTTCGCTTACGTTCTACTTTCTTCTTAGGGCCATTCCCCTCAAGTTCATAGAGCTCGTCTCGAATAAGGGCGGCGGTCTCAAAGTCGAGCGCTTCTACTGCTTCACCCATACGCTGCCGCATCTCCTTCACAAAGCGCTCCGGATCCTTTTCATAGAGGCGCTTATCAAGCGAAAGCATGTCTCCCACCGTTTTATCGTGCTCACTGCGCATACTCTCGGCAATGTCTCGAATCTCCTTCTTGATGGTTTGTGGCGTGATGCCGTGCTTTTCGTTATACGCGAGCTGTATTTTGCGGCGACGCTCTGTCTCTCCAATAGCGCGTGTGAGTGAACCAGTCATCACATCCGCATAAAGGATGACGCGTCCGAGCACGTTACGCGCTGCGCGCCCTATCGTCTGAATGAGAGAGGTTTCGCTTCGAAGGAAGCCTTCTTTGTCGGCATCAAGAATACCCACCAACTCCACCTCAGGAAGGTCGAGTCCTTCACGGAGCAGGTTCACGCCCACCAGAATATCGAAGTTACCCTTACGGAAGTTCGTCAGAATATCTATGCGCTCAATGGTCTTAATATCCGAATGGAGGTACTCCGCTTTTATCTTCCGTTCCTTCAAGAACTCCGCTAGGTCTTCTGCCATTTGTTTGGTGAGCGTCGTTGCAATGACGCGTCCACCACCATTGATGGTTTTCTCTGCTTCAGCGATAAAGTCAGCTACCTGACCTTTGTAGTCACCCTTCTCGTTGATGGGACGAATGACAAGCTCAGGATCGATGAGACCAGTAGGGCGAATGATCTGTTCTGCAATTTGTCCTTTTGGCGGTACGGAATGCTCTCGCTCATACGGCCCAGGAGTTGCTGAGGTGTATATGGTTTGCCCTACGCGCTCTTCAAACTCTTCAAACGTAAGCGGGCGGTTATCGCGCGCAGACGGCAGACGGAATCCGAACTCAACCAAATTATCCTTACGAGAACGATCTCCCGCAAACATGCCGCCTATCTGAGGCACGGTGACGTGTGACTCGTCGATAACGGTCAGGAAGTCAGCTGAACCATCCTTCTTATGAGGAAAATACGAAAGAAGGGTGTGTGGCGGCTCCCCTGCCTTACGCCCATCAAAGTGACGCGAGTAGTTTTCAATACCTGAGGTGTAGCCAATCTCTTTAATGAGTGCGAGGTCATGCATCGTGCGACGCTTAATGCGCTCCGCCTCAAGCAACTTCTCTTCACGCTTAAACTTTGCCAAGGTCTCATCAAGTTCAAGACGAATGTCCTCAAGCGCTCTATCGCGCTCATCATCACTTGTCACGAAGTGCTTAGCCGGGAATATAAACGTCGTGTCAGGTTCTGCGACGAGCGCACGCGACACGGGGTCAAGCTGCTGAATGGTACCGATGACTCCACCATCAAAGGTGACGCGATAGATAACACGCTCGTTGACCGGCATGAACTCCACCGTATTCCCTACGGCTCGAATCTTTCCTGGCTCGAGGTCCGCAGGCGTACGTTCAAAATAGATGCCGATGAGCTTACGAATAAGGGCAGCACGGTTCTCTTCTGCACCCTTTGCAAGCTTTACATGGAACTTCTCGTACTGAGCCGGGGACCCGAGTCCGTAAATAGCGGACACTGACGCCACGATAATCACATCCTTACGCGTGAGAAGCGCCTGGGTAGCAGCGTGGCGCAAACGGTCAATCTCAGCATTAATCTGTGCCTCTTTCTCGATATAGGTATCAGAGTGCGATATGTACGCTTCTGGCTGGTAGTAGTCGTAGTAAGAAACGAAGTAGTGCACCGCGTTCTCCGGGAAGAACTCGCGATACTCCTGCGCAAGCTGTGCGGCAAGCGTCTTGTTGTGTGCGAGCACCAACGTCGTCTTCTGCGCGTTATTAATGACGTTTGCGATAGTGAATGTCTTACCCGTTCCGGTAGCTCCAAGAAGCGTCTGATGCGTAAGACCGTCAGCGACGCCTTTAGAGAGCGCTTTAATAGCCTCGGGCTGGTCGCCCGCCGGCTCAAAAGGAAGATGTAGTTTGAATCCTGCAGACATAAGGGAAACAAGCCATTATACCAATTACAAATGAAAAACGCCCGAAGCCGAAGCTTACGAGCGTTTTCTCACAGGTACATATCGTTGAGGATGGTCGGGGCGGACCTTCTGGTCCGCCCCTCCCGTCGTGCCGGCGTCGCTTAGCTTGACGCAGGCGCCGTTGAGCGGCGCGCACGCTGCAGTTGATCGGCGAACGGCAGAAGGCGATCGATCGCGGCCGGATGGTTCTTGGCGAGACGTTCAACTTGGTCTTTGAACGCCGGGTCGCCGAGCATCACCGAAACCGTCGTTACAAACACGCCGCCGCGGCGCTCGTCGCGCGTGATCGCCGTCATTTCATCGAACGGATGATTGCGCTTCGTGTCGTTGTAGAACGTCGCCAAATCGTTGCCGAGGTCGGCGTCTTGGTTCGCGATTTCCGGAACAGAAAGAACGGCGGCAATTGCCGTCAAATTCAACATTCGTGCCTTCACGGTCTTCATTTTCAACATCCTCAAAAGCAACGAGCCCTTGCGGGTCTCGTACCTCTCCACTCTGGAGACGATGGATTGATACTAGAATATGGACAATATATGGTCAAGTGTTCTTATAAAAAACGCGGTGACCAGTAAATTGGCCACCGCGTCTCTAGTATCTCCGCATGGAGCGTATTATTCGCCGCCGGTGGCGCCGTCGCCCTCCGGTTCAGGCTTCCAGTCGGCGTCCTTGGCGCGCATCATCGCGGCCCATACCTTCTCGATTCCTTCTTCTGATTCGATGACGAATTCGAGTAAGGCAACGTAGTCGGTTGCAATGGCGTGGACTGCTTTGCTGACGGTAAGCACGTCAGTGTAGTGGTCTTCGCGTTCCTTGTTCGAACGAACAAGATGAGCGAAGGTTTCACCCCAATCACCAGACTCCATCTGTTTGAGTGTCTCGCCGAGATCTTCATCGATTTCGGAAACACCTTCTGAGGTGAAGAAGTCGATGACTTCTAGGAACTTCGTCGAAAGCGCTATCGGTTTTGCCAAAAGCGCTTCGACCTGTTTAAGGATGGCTTGCGTTGCATCCACCGTTTCTTCTTGGTCCTGCCGAGCGACAGCGCTAGCGGAATTGGACATATTCGTCTCCTCGAACAAGCATTCCAGGGAACTCCCCGAAAGCTGATGGAAATTAGCACATTTTAATAAAGGGTCAAAACAACTACGTGCCTTTATAGTCCCGCAAGAAATCAGCACGATACTGTTCAAACGTTCCGTTATGAAGAGCGTCACGTGCTCCATCCACGAGCTTCAAGATAAACCCAAGGTTATGCATGGAGGCGATAACGGAGCCCAGCATCTCTTTTGAACGTACCAAGTGCGATACATATGCTTTCGTGAAGCCTTCAGTGCCAGAAACAATCGTCTCAGGGTCAAGTGGACTGAAGTCATTCTTAAATTCCCCGTTCCGTAGATGCTTAATGCCACGACGCGTATAGATGGAGCCATGGCGCCCAATGCGCGTTGCCGCAACGCAATCAAAGAGATCCATACCTTCAGCAATACCCGTGAGTACGTCGGTAGGTTCCCCTATCCCAAGGAAATGGCGGGGTTTCCCTTCTGGAAGCTCAGGAATAGCGGCCTGAAGCGCGCCATCCATATCTTCCTTACTAAACGACCCACCAATACCAAACCCATCAAAGTCCATTGAGGCGATAGTGTTCGCGCTTTCTTTGCGTAAGTCGAGGTGACGTCCTCCCTGCACAATACCGAAAATACCCTGCGTCTTATTCGCTGCAAGATTCTGGCGATGCGCTTTCAGGGAACGCTCCGCCCAGCGATGCGTACGATACATCGCTTCCTTCTGATATTCATAGGACTCTGTGGGAGCGGTGCACTCATCAAAAGCAAAGAACATATCCGCGCCAAGCGCATGCTGAATCTCTATGGAGCGCTCTGGGGTGAAGCGATGCAGCGTGCCATCCAAGTGCGAGGTGAAGGTCACGCCTTCGTCATCAAT
>DAORIN010000002.1:0-18947 GCA_035438545.1 Minisyncoccota bacterium
AACTCATCACGCACGGGGAAAACGGCATGCTCGTTCGTTCAGGCGATTGCGTCGCACTCTCGCAAGCAATTACGGCGGTACTTGCGGACGAGCCACTGCGTGCGCGACTGAGTGAAGCGGCGAAAACGTCCGCAGAACGGTTCTCACTCGGAACGCTTGGAAAGGAAACTGCAGCACTCATAAAAGAAAACATATGAAGGCACTCTTCGTCTCAAACGATCCATCGATCTTCGTTTCCGGAAGCGCTACCCGTGCACGCATGCGCGAATATGCCGCTGCTATAGGCACTCTTCATATCCTTTCTCGTGCTCCGAAAGGGGCAAAGGAAGAAGTGGAGGGAAATCTTATACTCCATCCCATTCATGCACATAAGCTTCTTACTCCGTTTACTCTCGCGCGCCGTGCTCGTGCGCTCATAGCGCGCGAAGGTATTGAAATAGTTTCGGCGCAGGATCCGTTTGAACAGGGGTGGGCGGCAGCGCGCGCAGTGCGTGGCACGGCAGCCAAACTACATATCCAGGTACATACCGACTTTTTGACGCCCTGGTTTGTGCGAAGCGGCGTGTTCCGTTCGATGCGTATTCATATGCCGTTTTTAAATCGCTTCCGCGTGCGACTTGCGAAAAAAGTATTGCCGCAGGCCCATGGCATCCGTGCCGTTTCAAAACGCGTTGCTGATTCTATCGTGGCAGCGTATGGCGCTACCGTGCCGGTGCCTGTGGTCATTCCTATATCAGTAGGGAGTATCGTGCCGCAGGCGATCCCACTCCCACCACACGAGTTCTCGTTTGCGTTTATGTGCTCTGGCAGACTTGAACCCGAGAAGCGCGTCGAAGATATTCTCATGGCGCTCGGAAAAATTGCGCATTCCTATCCTTCAGTCGGATTAGTGGTGGTGGGTGAGGGAAGTGAACGGAAGAAGTTAGAGAAACTCACCAAGAAGCTAGGACTTTCTTCGCGTGTACTGTTTATGGGCGAACAAGGAAAAGATGCGTGGGGACTCATGAAGAGCGCTAACGTATTCGTGCAAGCAAGCGCGTATGAAGGATACGGGCGCACCTTAATTGAAGCAGCGCTTGCGAGAGTGCCTATCATCACCACTGACGTCGGTATCGTGGGTGAAGTCCTTAAAGGATACGAACAGGTACTCGCCACCCCGCCCGGGGATACGGCAAATATCGCCGCACACATGCATGCCATGATCGGCGACCATCAGGCGCGCCTTACCCTTGCTATGAACGCCGAAAAAGCAGCAAAAGACCATATAGCTGCCTTTGCTGACCCTGCCACGCATATCGCCGAGAACCTCTCTGAAACGCTCAAAAAGGGTGCAGATAGGGCATACTAGTGATACCCTCGCGCTATGAACATCGTCACTATAGGGGGCGGAACTGGCACGTTCGTCGTGCTTTCCGCGCTCCGACGTCTTCCCAATCTCTCGCTCTCGGCGATAGTCTCTTCTGCGGACGATGGCGGCTCCACGGGACGCCTCCGGGACGCCTATGGCTTCCTCCCATTAGGAGACGCACGTCAGGCACTGGTGGCGCTCGCCGAAGACGGGCCGGTGCTCCGTGATCTCTTTGCGTACCGATTCGCCAAAGGCGATATAAAAGGTCACAACCTCGGAAACCTTTTCCTCACTGCACTTACTGATCTTCTCGGTTCCGATACTAAAGCGCTTGAAGAAGCGTCACGCATTCTGCGCGTGTCAGGACGTGTTATCCCAGCGTCAGAAGTTCCTGCCACACTTATGGCAACGCTTGCAGACGGCAGCACGCTTCGTGGTGAGCATGTAATTGATGAACCAAATGCGAATCGTTCCGCAATTAATCAGGTATATCTTGAAACCGACGTCTCTGCGTCTCCTTCAGCGCTTGAAGCAATTCGTGAAGCCGACGTTATTATTCTTGGTCCGGGAGACCTTTATGCGTCTACCGTGGCACCGCTTCTTCCAGCGGGGATGCGTGAGGCCATTGCTTCTTCTAAAGGAAAGCTTATATACATCGTGAACCTCTTCACGAAAGCGGGACAAACGGGCGGCATGTCGGTCAGCGATTATCTTCGCGAGATTGAACGTTATGCCGGGCGCGCGCCGGAACGTGTGTTGATACATAAGAACGGTGGATTCGAAGCTAACGTGCTTGAGCGGTATGCTGAAGAAGGGGAGTCACCCGTAACGGACGACTTAGGAGAAGATGAACGCGCAAGCCGCGCATCAGTCGCATCCGTTCATATAGTGCCGCCCGTGCCAGAAGATCCGGTGCCGCGCTCTCTTGCGCGCCATGATCCGGAAAAATTAGCCGCCGCACTCGCGCCCCTTATCACACTATGAACAAGAAAATAGGATTTATCGGACAAGGATGGATCGGTAAGAACTATGCCGATGATTTCGAGCGACGTGGGTATGACATCGTGCGCTACGCGCTTGAAGCGCCGTACAACGTAAACAAGGAGGCGATAGCAGCATGCGACATCGTCATTATCGCGGTGCCAACGCCCACCACTGAAGCCGGGTTCGATGCATCCATTGTGCAGGGCGTGCTACCGCTCGTAGGAGTAGGGAAGACTGCGGTCATAAAGTCGACGCTTATTCCCGGCACTACCGAACAGCTTCAGGCGGCCTTTCCTGATCGCATCATCATGCACTCTCCAGAATTCTTGCGTGAGGCACACGCCGCCGAAGATGCCGCGCACCCAGACCGTAACCTCATTGGTATTCCCGTTGATGATGCCGTACATCGTGAAGCAGCAGAAGCCGCGCTTGCCGTTCTTCCTCCTGCTCCCTACGCAAAAATCATGAACGCAAAAAGCGCTGAGATCATAAAGTATGCAGGTAATGTGTTTCTTGCGATGAAGGTCGTGTACGCAAACATACTCTATGATCTTGCCGCAGCAGAAGGTGCGCCGTATGAAGAAATAAAAGACGCAGTGGGAGCAGATCCACGCATCGGGTCTTCACACCTCTCACCGGTAGCAGCGAGCGGTCACACCGAGAAAGCAGGGCGAGGCGCCGGTGGCCACTGCTTCATCAAGGATCTTGAAGCGTTCCGTAGACTCTATGACGAATTAGCGAATGATAAAGAAGGATCAGCGCTTCTAGCAGCGATGGTGCGTAAAAACAACGCACTTTTGATTGCTTCCGGGAAAGACTTGGATCTTCTTGGTGGTGTGTACGGCCCGAACTATGATGTACTTCCTTGATTTTGATCGCACCCTCTTTGATACGGACGCATACAATGCGTCGCTTGCCGACGAACCTGGGTGTGCACCGTTCAGGGAAGATATTCTCAAAGTGCTCTCGCAGAAGCGCGATGATACCCTCGTTCCTCCTGCCGAGCGTGCTCGGGTGTGGGGTCTCGTTTCAGAAGCAATAAAATCGGGCGCCCTTTCATTCCCACCAGGCTACCTCGAACGGTTCCTCTACGCAGACGTTGCAGAAACCTTGCGCAGCCTTGGAAACGAGGCGGTTATCATCACCTATGGTGAGGAAGCTCGTCAGCGTCTGAAGATTGAAAGTGCGCTTGCAAACGCGGTACGCGTGACGGTTCTTTATACCGGCGACCTTTCGAAGGCAAACTACCTTTCTTCATGGCCTGGATACTACGGTCAAGAAGCCGCCATGGTAGAAGATAGGACTGCTGAACTTGAAGCGCTCGCTGAAAAGTTTCCAAAGATGAAACTCTTCAAAATAGAGCGCGGAGCACGTCCGCCCCAGTCCATTGAAGGCGCGCCATCGTTTGAAAGCGAAGGCAGGTGGAAGACCATTCACTCACTGGCTGAACTACCATGAAGCTCCTTGTGGTGACGCAAGTAATGAACCAAGAGCATCCGGTGCTCGGGTTCTTCCATCATTGGGTAGAAACATTTGCGCCGCACTTCGAGCACATACACGTTATCTGTCTTGAAGAGGGAGTGCATGCGCTTCCTCAAAATGTGACGGTGCATTCCTTGGGGAAAGAGAAGGGAGCATCGCGCTTCATGCGGGTAGTGAAGTTCCTGCAACTCTCATGGGGGCTTTCTAAGGACTATGACGCGGTGTTCGTGCATATGAACCCAGAGTACCTGGCGCTCTCTGGCGACTTCTGGCGCTTCACCGGAAAGAAAGTAGGACTCTGGTACAACCACGAGGTAGGGAGTATATGGCTGAAACTTGCGCAGCCTATCGTACACACGCTCTTTTATACGTCACCCTATGCGTATCCGGCGCGCTACAAGAATGCACAAAAGATGCCGGCAGGTATCGATACCACGCTCTTTACTTCGGGAAGTGCCGTTCGAAGAGCCGACAGCATTTATTTCCAAGGCCGCATAAGCCCAGCGAAGCGCGTACACGTTCTTCTTGAGGCGCTCCGTATCGTGCGACGTACACGGAAAAGCGCGACGGTAACGCTCGTAGGGCCTGAAGACGCGGCATACGGCGCGACGCTCCGCACCGTCTTCAAAGACCTCATCGAAGCTGGCGCCGTGACGTTTATGGGACCGAAACGAAATGAAGAAACTCCTGCCCTGTATGGTGCTCACGCCGTTTCCGTGAATCTCACCGCAGACGGTAACTTTGATAAGACGGTGCTTGAGTCGCTTGCATGCGAGACACCGGCCATCGTTTCAAGTCGTGCGTTTGAGGGACTGGTGCCCGACGAGTGGCGCATAGCGGAGAATGATAGTGAAGCGCTTGCAGTGGCACTTCTTCGGGCACTCAGCTTGTCAGCAGCTCAACTTCACACACTCGGTGCGAATTGTCGAAATCTAGTTGTACAAAAACACAGCCTCACTTCTCTTGCTGATGAGCTTGCACAGGCATACAACCATCGTGCACACTAACTAATATGGGAATGACTATTTTAAGAAAGGCTGAACACCAGGCTCTTGCGGGGTTTCCACTCTCGGGCAAGGTACTTGATCTTGGGGGTGACACGCGTTCTGACTACCGAAATATGTTTTCGGGCGACTATGCGATTACTACAGTGAACATGCTTCCTGAAGCAAAGCCCGATATCCTCGCTGACCTCGAAGAGCCACTACCAATTGAGGACGCTTCGTACGACGCTGTACTTCTCATCAATGTGATGGAGCACGTGTTCGAGTACCGTGCGCTCCTGCTCGAATGTGCTCGCGTTCTGCGACCAGGCGGTACCATCGTTATTATCGTTCCATATCTTTTCCCCTACCACGCGTCCCCGCATGATTACCATCGATATAGCGCTGAAGCGCTTTCGCGCGCGCTCCTAATATCTGGGTTTAAGGACGATGTGGTTCGGCCACTTGGCAGCGGTATCATTTCTGCACGTGTGGTACTTACTGAGCGACTTTTGCCGGGAGCCGTACAAAGTGTGCTCGCCCTAATACTTCACCCTCTCGCAGGCATGCTCGATGGGTTGTTTTCTAGCCTTGCACGCCTCTTAAGGAAGAAATACAGCCCAAGCGATTACGCGCTCGGGTTCCTCGCCTCCGCAAAGAAAGCCGTATAATCAGCAGAATATGGAACCTGTACGGCTGTATGTCGGACCCGACTATAAAGAGCCGCAACTCTACACGTATGTAGAGCTTCTATTCCCGTTCTGGGGAGTCGCCGCGAAGGAGTCAATGCCGTACGTGCGTGCTGCGGCAACGCAGTATCAATACTCAAAGAACGATTTTGTTCTCGTTGACGATATTAAGGATGCCGACTACGTCCTTATGCCGTATCACTACGAACGATTGATGGCAGTAAACCCTGAGAAGGTTGCGAGAATTGTGCGCGAGGCGCAAGAAGCAGGGAAACCACTTCTTATTGATGGTTCCGGTGATATTGAACATGTCATTGATATTCCGAATACGGTTGTGCTCCGCGTCAGTCAGTACCGCTATGCAGTAAAGGAGAACGAGATAACGGTACCGTTTCTTGCTGAGGATTTACTTGAATCATTCCGTGGCGGGATTGTTGAACTGCGCATCAAGATGCAAACACCTTCCGTTGGGTTCACCGGCTGGGCAGATATTTCTTTTATAACGCGGCTGAAGATATTCGTGAAAGAATTCTCGATAACTCTCGGTGCTCTGTTCGACGAAAAACGCGGCGCGGAGCATAAAGGACTTTTGTTCCGTGCTCGTGCACTCAAAGCGCTCCAGAAGACGAAGGGAATCGTGAACAACTTCACAATACGAAAGAGCTATTCGGGGCACAGTGCGACTATACAGGGTGCCGTGAAGGATAACCGGCAGGCGTTCGTTGATGCGCTTATAGGAAGCGATTATGCGTTAGTGGTGCGTGGCGATGCAAACGCCTCAGTACGTTTTTATGAAGCACTGTCCTTAGGTCGTATCCCGTTATTTTTAGATACTGCATGTGTTCTCCCACTTGAGGATCGTATTAACTATCGAGACTTTTGTGTTTTCGTTGACTGGCGAGACACTGACCAAATAGGGGAGAACCTTGTTAAGTTCCATCAGTCGGTGACATCGGAGCGCTTTGTAGAAATGCAGCACCGTGCGCGCGAGGCGTATCAGAACTACCTGCGGATCGATGCATTCTCAGCTCATCTTGCCGATATGTTACGTGCGCGGCTTACTATACAAAAATGAAACATGCCCTCATCGCCTTTCTAAAGCAAGTGAACGCCATGCCGTTCCGTTTCTCCATGAAGCACTATCAGGTATTTGGTAGCGCAACGGAGGCGCTCAAGGATCAGGAGCTGAACTCAGCGCAATCATGGGATGCGCTTCGAGAGACGCACCCATTCTTTTCTATATCCGAGAACCGGGACGAGTGGCTCGCCGCAAGTGAGCTTGCGGTAGCAAAAGACGGACAGGATACCGCGCTCGCTGCACGTGCTGATGAGGTCGTCGCACTCATACAGCGTAAAGGATTTGATCGTGTTTTCTCAACCGGGGTTGGAGGCGCCGCGCTTGAATATCAGATAAAGAAGAAGATGCCGCAGCTTCCGGTAGTATGTTCCGATTATAGTGCCGAGACTGTGCGCCGCCTACAAAAGGTTTTCACTGAGAGCGACGGTGTCATTGAGTTCGATATTCTCAAGGGCGACTGGAAAGCAGTCGAGCGTCAATATCTTGGCACGAATGGACTCTGCATCATGTATCGTCTCGATGCAGGATTCAGCGACGACCAATGGCACATCATCTTCGATGTGATGCAAGAAGCAGGTGTTACGAACGTACTCGTTATTCCTACCGGCACGCTCACCATGCTCTCCATATATAACCGGAAGAAGCGAGAACTTCTCTGGGCCTTGAAACATATACCCGTCGTGTTTAGTGGATATTTACGTACCAAACATCGATTTATATCGCACTGGGACGAATGGTATGACACTGAAGAGGCGACGTTTGGTGGCCTGAAAGGCTTCCTTCTGAAGAAGCGAGCGCGTTAGCAGCCCTGTGCTACCATGCCTCACATCAGCATATGAAGGAGGATGTACAGCGAAAAGCAACCAATGAACTTTGCCGAGCGCTCTCGGCATGTCGTATGTGTGCTTCCACAAACCTCGTAGAGTACCTTGACCTCGGGAACCATCCGCCGTCGGATCAGTTCCGGACCGAAGAAGAGCTCACGCTCCCGGAAGTGCGCTATCCGCTCCGTGTATTGCTGTGCCAGAACTGCGGACTCTCGCAGCTCTCGCACGTCGTTGACCCCCGAGTGCTGTACCAGCACGACTATCCGTATGAGTCGTCCATGACTAAAACGGGGAAGCTCCACTGGGATGGGTTTGCCGAAAGCGTTATAAAACGGCTCGCGCTTCCTGAGAACGCGCTGGTCGTTGATATTGGTAGCAACGTCGGCACGCTACTCGAATCGTTCAAGGCACAGGGTATGAAAGTCGCTGGTATTGATCCTGCTCCGAATATCGTCGAGAAAGCGAATGCCGCCGGCATTCCAACTGTGTGCGACTTCTACGGTAGTGTTGCTGCAAATAAAGTGAAAGCACAGCACGGAAGTGCGGCGGTCATTGTAGGTACCAACGTGTTTGCACATATCGATGACCTCGATGCAGTTATGGAGGCGAACAAGGAGCTGTTAGCTGCTGACGGTGTATTCGCATTTGAATCCCCACACTTCGGCCCCCTAGTCGAGCACCTCGAGTACGACACTATCTATCACGAGCACCTTTCCTATCTTTCATTGAAACCAGTGGTTGCGTTTGCAAAGCGCCACGGGCTCGAGGCGTTCGCAGTTGAAGAATCAGCCATTCATGGCGGATCGTTTCGCGTATATATAGGAGAAGCGGGGAAGCGTCCTATAGATGCGAGTATTAGCAATCTTCTTATGCGTGAGGAGCGCGAAGGTCTCCATCTCCTTACGACTCTTGAGGCGTTCGCACTTCGTGTCGCAGAAAATCGTGAAGCACTTCGTCGCCTTATAGAAAAACTCCTTGCTGATGGTAAGAAAATAGCGGGGCTTTCAGCGCCCGCTAAAGGTATGACGCTCCTGAACTATTGCGGGTTCGGCACCCGTGAGCTTGCGTTTCTTACTGAGAAATCAACCTTAAAGATAGGGCGTTACTCCCCGGGGGGCTATATTCCGATACGGGAGGACAATGCTCTTTTAGATGAGGATGTTGACTACGCGCTCCTTCTTGCTTGGAATTTCGCTCCGGAAATAATTAAGAACACCAAGGCATTTTCAGATAAGGGAGGGAAGTACATCATTCCTATACCCACCCCGAAAATCGTGTAATATCGCATATATGGAAATAACCCATACAGAGATAGCTCACACAGATGATCGCGGGGAGATACGCGACATCCTGGCGCATGAGGATATAGATGCGGTTACGTATATCACGTATACGAAAGGAGCTGTGCGCGCCAATCATTATCATGAACATACCGTTCAGTGGGACTACGTTATCTCCGGCACCCTCGAATCCTACTCACGCACTGGATTCGGTGCTCCTATCGAGATGAAAATTATTGGCCCAGGTGACCTTGTGAAGCATCCTATCGGCGAGCATCATGCACTCCGTGCGCTTGAGGACTGTGTCACGCTTGCCCTTGCTGAAGGGCCGCGTCAGGGTGATGAGTACGAGAACGACGTCGTGCGCCTCAAGGACGACGAGAAGCTTATCTAATATCTATGCACGTACCTATCGGGAAGCCACTCTTCGGCGCGATAGAGCGGGAATACGTGAATGACGCACTGGAGAAGACTGAAATTTCCGGCTTCTCCGGTGGCTACACCTCGAAGTTTGAGAACGCATTCGCAGCATTTTGTGGCACTAAGGAAGCAGTAACGGCGAGCAACGGCACAACCGCGCTCCATCTGGCGCTTGCAGCGCTCGGTATAAAGGAGGGCGATGAGATCATCACACAGTCGTTCACCAATATGGCGACTTTTTTCGCTGTGCTGTACCAGAACGCCATACCAGTACCGGTAGACTCGGAGCCCGACACACTCAATATCAACCCCGCACTTATAGAAGCGAAAATAACATCCCGTACCAAGGCCATCATGGTGGTGCATATATACGGTCATCCAGTCGACATGGACCCGATCATGGCACTCGCCAAAAAGCATAATCTTTTCGTCATTGAGGATGCTGCAGAAGCGCATGGCGCCGAATATAAAGGAAAGCGCGTCGGGAGTATTGGCGACGTCGGTTGCTTTAGTTTTTATGCTAACAAGATCATAACGACGGGTGAGGGTGGTATGGTCACTACGAATGACTCAGCGCTTGCTGAGAAAATGCGTTCTCTTAAAGGTCTTGCGTTCGGAAAAGAAAATAAATTCATGCATGCGGATATTGGTTACAACTACCGCATGACCAACGTACAGGCAGCATTCGGCGCAGCACAGATGACCCATGCCGACGAGCTTGTGGCAAAGAAGCGTTCCATCGCTGGTTACTATCTTGAGCATCTCGCCGGAATTCCTGGCCTCGTACTTCCGATAGAGAAACCATACGCCAAAAACGTTTACTGGATGTTCAACATTCTGCTTGATGGTCCTTTGAAAGGGAAACGTGCGGAGTTCATGCGCGCACTTGCTGAGCGCGGTGTCGAAACACGAGAGGACTTTATACCGTTTAATGACCAGGAGATTTTCATCAAGCGCGGTCTCACTCAAACCTCTGACTGTCCCGTCGCAAGCAACGCGGGCGTGAATGGCTTTTATATTCCGAGCGGGACTGACATAAACGACGAAGAACAGGCGTATGTCGTTGCGCAGATAAAAGAAGTAGTCACAACGCTCACGTCGTAATCTATGCGTATACTCATTACCGGCACCACCGCAAACTCGATGCCGCCGCCCTACGCTGGGGTACCGAAACTCATTCTTGCTACCGCACGGTTATGGCGCGAGAAAGGACATGAAGTCGCGATAACCTGGCGGTATAAGCCTAAAGACGCTGACGATTTGAATGCGGGTGCTACCTACTTCTTCGAGTATGGCGGAAGCGATCAGCCTAATAAGCTTCAGAAAGTCGGCTTTCTGTTGAAGTACTTCCTCAAGAATCCTTCGCTGTATTTCTCTTTGCTCGAGAGCTACAAGAGTATTTGCCCGCACCACTACGATGAGGCATACCTCTATGCGGCCTACGGGGTTTATCTCGACGGAATATACGAGAGTTGGAAACCTGACGTCGTGCTCAGTCAGGCAGCTCTTATAAAGTCATTCATGGCGGCAGAGCTCGCGAACCGTCGGCATATACCTATTGCATTCGATGTGTATTCTGAGGTGCGGGATTTTTCTATGGGCGTGAACCGCTTCCTCTCGGATGTTGAAAGAAAACGATACTGGATGGGACTTCTTGGACGCGCCGACCTCGTGCTCGGTATGGATAATTGTTCGGTGGAGCTGCGCGCCTATGCACGCGAAGGTACGTTAAAAGAGTTCTGGGATACGGGCGACTACGAGTTCTTCAGCCAGCCAATTCCTGAAACTCGTACACAACTCCGCGAGTACTTCAGTCTTCCTTCCGACATGTTCCTGGTCTCAGCGGTCGGTTCCTTCGAGCTCCGGAAAGGACATGATCATCTCATTATGGCAGTTGCGCGTCTGGCGAAGCAGGGACTCAACATTGGTGCGGTCATTTGTGGAGGACAGGGGAATCGTCAGAAGTGGCGCGACGTTGCTAAAGAAGCAGGCATCGCAGAAGATCGTCTATTCTTCTTCAGCAACATCTCCGAGCTTGAGCTGGTGAAGTTACATCACACAGTTGATGTATATACGAACCTCTCGAACTCTCCGCGCATGTGTGGATATGATCTTGCACTTATTGAAGCTATGTCGGCAGGTCTTCCGGTAGTGGTATATGACAACGGTGCGCTTCCGAAAGTCATCCAGGGGGACAGTACCAATGGCTACGTCGTTCCGATGAATGATATCCCTGCAGCAGCTGAAGCTATGAAAAAGCTATACGAAAAGACCCCCGAGGAGCGTAAGGCGATGGGGAAGATAAGCGCTGCTTTCGCCTCTACCATAGACCTCCGAAAGACCACCTCCCTAAAGCTAGGCTGGCTTGAGGAACTCGTAGTACACTCTGGGAAATGAAACGCGCATTCATCACAGGCATCACAGGGCAGGATGGCGCATATCTCGCTAAATTCCTCGTTGAGAAGGGGTATAAGGTGTTTGGAGGCTATCGCCGCTCATCGACACGTAACTTCTGGCGTCTTCACTATCTCGATGTGAAGAAAGATATTGAACTTATCCCGATGGACCTCATCGACCAGACTTCTATGATCATGGCGCTCAAGAAAGCCGACCCGCACGAGGTATACAACCTTGCGGCGCAGAGCTTCGTTGGTGCCTCGTTTGATGAAGCACTTTCTACCGGAGAGATATCAGGGCTCGGTGTTACCCGCATGCTCGACTCGGTCCGTATCGTGAACCCGAAGATACGCTTTTACCAAGCTTCCACTTCAGAGATGTACGGCATCACAGCACCACCTCAAAGCGAGACGACCCCGTTCGCCCCCCAGAGTCCGTACGCAGCCGCTAAGCTCTACGGCCACTGGGTAACAGGGAACTATCGTACGGGATACGGTCTCCATGCTTCTTCCGGTATTCTTTTTAATCACGAATCACCGATACGTGGTATCGACTTTGTTACGAAAAAGATAACAGATGGTGTTGCGCGGATAAAGATGAAGTACATCAATGAGATGTATCTCGGAAATCTTGAAGCCAAGCGTGACTGGGGGTTTGCTGGTGACTATGTCGAAGCGATGTGGCAGATGCTCCAGCAGGATAAGCCTGACGATTACGTCATCGCAACAGGGGAAACCCACTCGGTACGCGAGTTCTGCGAAGCGGCATTCTCCTATGTCGGTCTTAACTATAAGGACTACGTGCGCGTGAAAGAAGAGTTCAAGCGTCCTCTGGAAGTACCGGTTCTTCTTGGTGATCCGTCGAAGGCGAAGGCGAAACTCGGCTGGACCCCGAAAGTTGGTTTTGAAGAACTCGTTCACATGATGGTGGATGCGGATATGGATAAGTATCAGAATCCAACTAAGCACTCCGTGCAGTTCCTGAAGCATATATAAGTATGGGTGAGGAAGCGCCGTCAGGAAGCAACGCTGAAAAACTCGCACGTACAAAGTATATTTCAGCGACAGCATTTACGCTCTTGCCGGAGATGCGAACGTTGTTTCGCGGCGGTAAGCTTACGAGCGAATCAGGCTGGCGTAATGTTGCGGAGCATTGTTTCGCATCGGCAGTCGCAGCAGACATATTCACTGACGCACTCAACCTTACCGCAGAGGAAGGGCGTGCGCTGACGTCGACTTCCGCTGTCTCTGATTGGAATAAACGTCTTGAGAAACGACCTGGGGATTTTTCCAACGAGGATAAGGCAATCGCGCAGGAACTCTTGTCACAGATCGCTCCTGATAAGAAGCTTTTAGCAGCGACACATCCTGAGTTTTTTGTACGAGCGTATGAGGATCCGCAGAACATCCCCTTTCTTGAGAACCTGATGCTTTACATCGACAACACAACGGATGAGAGTAACTGGGTTTCGTTCCGCGAACGTTTACCGAAAGTCATGAACCGTTGGAAGGATCTTGATGAAACGTATTCACCACGTCTTGGTGGTAAGAAGTTTGTTGAGTTCGCGATAGAGCATGATGCTTCCTTTCAAGAAGAACTATATGTTCGATTGAAAGCTGCCCTTGAAGCGAAAGGAAGAGAAGCGCCTACCTCTCCGGATGATATACCGGCATGGCTTAATCGCGAGCTTGATAGGAGGGTGAAAGAGGCTACAAGGAGTAGCACGTAGCGAGCTTTACCTAGTCTTTGCTGAGAACGGTATACTGCCCGAATATGAGAATCTGTTACCTCTCCACTGCCCGCATACCGGATGACTGGGGGCATGTCGTCCAGATAATGAAGATGTGCGAGGCATTCGCCAAGGCTGGAAACGACGTCGAGCTTGTCGTGCCACGGCGTGCTGGCAGACGGAACGAAAACCCGTATGCGTACGTAGGTGCGGACAACGTGTTCCGCATAACAAAGCTACCCTGCATAGATATATCTGCGACCGGAGAAGGGAAGTTCCTTTACTGGCTGCGCACCTTCTCGTTCTTACTTGTCGCGCGCCTCTATACGCTTATAAAGAAGTACGATGTTCTCTATACGCGCGAACCAGCAGCATCGCTCTTTTTCAAAGATTTCGTATTCGAAGCGCATTCGGTCTCAAAGAGTGTAGAGAGTATCTCGAAGAAGGCATGCAAGGTAGTTGCTATCACCTCGTTCATTAAGGATGAATTGGTAACAGCAGGCGTTCGAGCACAGAACGTGCTCGTCGCAGCTGATGCGGTGGATCTTAACGCATTTAAGAATGCAGAGTCGAAAGAGAAAGCGCGCACACGTCTGGGCCTTCCGCAGGATAAAAAAATAGCGCTCTACCTAGGACGACTCGATTCGTGGAAAGGAACCGATGTTCTTTATGGTGCCGCCGACCTTCTTCCTGAGGATATACAGATGGTAATCATCGGTGTAGAGCCCGCACAGCTGGACACGCTTCGTGCGCAGCATCCGCGTATAATCTTCTTCGCACTGAGGCCATATAAAGAAGTAGCTGACAATCAGGCAGCTGCAGATGTTCTTATTCTTCCTAATACTGGAAAGAACGTAATGTCTTCCCGTTACACTTCACCTTTGAAACTGTTTTCGTATATGGCATCTGGCATCCCAATTGTTGCCTCCGATATATCCTCTATACGCGAGATTTTGAATGAATCTAACGCCATGTTCGTTACACCCGATGATTCGATGGCACTAGCACAAGGTATTAAAAAGACACTCACAGATCTTTCAGTATCAGAAAAGCGTGCCGAGAAAGCACGTGATGATGTCGAGCTCCATACTTGGGATGCGCGCGCCTCTGCCATTCTTTCCTTTCTCAGTATATGAAAAAACTAACTCGAGGAAGTATCGATGCCTTCTTGAATAAGTACGCAAGCGACAGAAAGACGCTTGATATAGGGGCAGCGTCGGGCGATCACCCTATGTTTTCAAACAGTACCGCACTTGATATTGACCCAGCACGAAATCCAGACGTGGTAGGGGATGCTCATAACTTGCCGTTTCCCGACGCCTCTTTCGACATCGTCGTCTGCTCCGAGGTTTTTGAGCATCTCACGAATCCGCCTAAGGCGGCAGCAGAGATGCATCGCGTACTAGTGCCAGGAGGCATGCTTATACTCACGACTCGGTTTCTCTTCCCCGTGCATGACGCTCCAACTGACTATTTCCGCTATACCCCCTACGGACTCCGTCATATTTTTAGGGAATGGGAGATTATCGAGGAAAGGTGCGAGTCTGATTCATTTTCAACAATAGCTGTGCTGTTGCAGCGCATCATCTTCCAAAGCGAGTTGAAGGGAGGAAAAGTGACAAAAGGAATATTGTGGCTCTTTGTACTTTTCTTTAGTCAGCTCGATTTTCTTACGATGAAACGATATGGAGAGATAGGACGGAAAGAGTCCATTCCCTCACTTCTCTCCTCTGGCGTATATATTGTCTGCCGTAAGTCGGAATAGTGATATCCTTGCGTTATGAATAGAGAGACGATCCAAGAGGATGAATATGAATTCCCATACCATCACATACCAACGCACGCACCCTTTGCGCAATCGCGTCTCTTATTTTGGGGATACGAATACGAAGCGTATCTCGAAGAGATACTCGCCGTGTTAGAAGGAATGAGTTTCAAATCACTCATAGATATAGGATGCGGAGATGGGCGTCTCTTGTCGGAACTTGTGAAAAGCTCTAATGCCCGTCTAGTAGGCACTGACTTTTCGGAGAAAGCACTGGCGTTCGCCCGGGCGTTCTCTGCGTCGGTGGAGTTTCAGCGCGATATTCCAGATAAAGAAACATTTGATGTGCTTACCTTAATAGAGGTACTAGAGCATATCCCTCCTGAAGAAATCCCTACGTTTCTTAATACACTTCGTGGAGCGCTGGTACCTGGAGGGAAGGGGGTTATTACAGTGCCGAGTGTCGCTTTGCCGGTAAACCGTAAGCATTATCAACATTTCTCCGCAGAATCTCTTACAGAAACCCTATCTCCATATTTTGTTATCGACTCGATTACACATCTCAATACAGTCTCGTTAGGCTCGAAGATAATCGCGCGATTGCTCTCAAATCGATTTTTTATTCTCAATCACTCTGGTATGCGCGAATGGCTTTATGGAATATATAAGAAGCACCACCTTCGTGCTCATCCGGGTAAGGGTGCTCGCCTTATGGCGATTGTTACACCACGAGCTTGAGCTTCCTTATGCGAGCTGAATACGAGTAGGTGAGGATGATACCTAGTACTAAGAAAAATATACGCCCTATAATCCGCGCTATCACTGCGCCAAGAAGTCCCATCGTAGAAATCAGTATAAGAAGTATTGCAATCTGGAACAGGGGCCCCGCCACATTATAAATATAGAGTTCGCGTTTGGCAGCATGTGCCTCAAGAAGTGCTAGGGGGACCACAGCACCGACTGGTATTAAAGTAACTGCATACAAGACCGAATAAAAGATTGCTTCGCTGTATGCCGGGAAAAGTATATGGAATACGAAGGGCGCGATAAAGGCATAAATCATAGCAGCAACGGCTGCTATGACTGAAAGTCCAAGGAGTCGGTATACGAGTGTGCTTTTTACTTCCTCAAGAGGTCGTTTTACAAACTTGGGCAACGCCAATGTCGCGACACTATTAAAGAGTCCTTTTATCTGATCAGGTATTGCGGTTGCGAACGCATACACGGCAAGCTCCACTGCGCCAAGAAAATGGAATACAAGAATCCTATCCACCTGCGTGGAGACCGTATTCAGAATATTCATCAGACTAAAATGTGCTGAAAGTGTTCCAAACCCTTTCGATTGAGTTTTGAGCGATACTGCTTGTTTCTTGACTACGACATAGGAAACAACGAACCCGGTAAGGACACTCGTTCCCAAATAGATGAGAAGGAATATAACAGGATCATCAATGAAGAACATGCTTGCTAATAGCGCGAGCGCAGGGACTAGGTTCAGTACTATGCCGCCTATCGCGTTCTCTCGAAATGCCTGCTTGCCTTCAAGATAGGAACCGTACAAGTACGCTCCTTGCATGAAGGGGCCGATAATAGCGATGACGAGTGCGCCTGCTGCAAGTACTGTGTTTTCATTTAGATAATAGTAGATGCTAGTTCCGAGTCCTATGATCGCCATCGGAATGCTCCATAGCAAAGAGAGACGGAGGGATCGAGCGTAGGCGCCGCTTTCTCCACGCGCTACCGCGCGTGCAAGGACTGTAGAAATACCAGTGAACGAGAAGGCAGTCAGTATCCAGAATATGGAAAGAAGGAAGCGATAGTTCCCATAGACGTCTTTTGGAACGAAGCGGGCAAAGGCCACGGATACCCCCAACGCAATAAGACCTATACCTACCTGGCCCACGGCGAGCCAGAAGCCGTTTCCGGCCAGGTATACCATGTCGGTCTTCGTATAACGTTCGCTCCATTTGAGGAGGCTGAATACTCGTTCCCGTAGTGAGGAAAGCATTTCTCCTATCATACCGCCTTACTCCTATAGGGCGAGGGTTCATTGAGAGAGGGGTGGCGAAACCGTATTTGCCCCAAGAACACTGATTTTCACCCAGTAGAACGCCATTGAATCGCTGCAATGGTATAGTCTCCCCTATATGGCACTTACCACCACCGCTCGTTGGACGATTCTCGGCGTTTTGTTCGTTATCCCGTTCCTGCCTCTTTTTGTGGCGAACGGAATGTTTTTCCCCTTTATTTCAAGCAAGGGGTTTGCCTTCCGTATCCTTATTGAGATAGCAGCAGGAGCCTGGCTGCTCCTCATGCTGGCGGATAAGCGGTACCGCCCCCAGTTCTCGTGGCCGCTAGCTATATATGGAGCATTCGTCCTCTGGATGTTCATCGCTGACCTGTTTGCAGCAAATCCCCATAAGGCGTTCTGGAGTAACTACGAACGTATGGATGGATGGGTGACGATGATACACGTCTTCCTCTTCTTCCTCGTTGCTGGTTCCTTCCTTTCCGTAGAGAAGCTTTGGAAGCGTTGGTGGCTTACCCTGCTTGGCGCCTCAGCTCTCGTTTCTGTATATGGTCTCTGGCAGATATTTGGTCTCGCGCAAATTCATCAGGGCGGCGTGCGTGCTGACGCGTCCTTCGGGAACGCCATCTATCTTGCCGTGTACCTCATGTTCACCGTGCTCATAGCTGCATGGCAGGCAATAGAGTCGAAGGGCTGGTTACGCTGGGCACTCACAGCGCTTATCGCACTTCAAGTGGTGATCATTTTCGCTACCGCAACGCGCGGCGCGATACTCGGCCTCTTCGCCGCTATTAGTGTCATCGCAGTAGCATGGGCTGCAACCAGCGGTGGAGCAGGGAAGAAAGCGGCTATCGGGGTTATTGGACTACTCCTCGTTATTGCGGGAGGACTCTTCTTGATACGCGACAGCGCCTTTGTCCGGAGTGAGCCAACGCTCGCACGCATCGTCACGGTATTCGAGGCAAGCGAGCTTAAGGTGCGTGCCACACTTTGGGGAATGGCGTACGAAGGATTCCTCGAGCGCCCGATAACCGGATGGGGTCAGGAGGGATACAACTATGTATTCAACAAATACTACAAACCTTCGCTATTCGCTCAGGAGTCGTGGTTTGACCGTGCGCATAACACGTATCTTGACTGGCTCGTTGCCGGTGGTGCGCCTGCACTCCTTCTCTTCTTAGCGCTTCTCGTGTCTGCATTCCTCTCCATATATCGGAGTGCTGCCTCAAAACCAGAGAAACTTATTCTCCTAGGCATACTGGTGGGGTACGCACTTCAAGCAGTGTCATCGTTCGATAACCTCTTTAGTTACATCCTGCTTGCCGCTATTCTTGCGATGGCGCACGAAAAGAGTGCACGACCCATCAAACAGTTCGAACGCGCACCGGAGATGGGTACGTCAGCGCTCGGTACTCTCGGTGCTCCGGTCATCCTTGTCGGTACCATTGCGGTTCTCTGGACCGTAAACGTTCCCGGAATTGAAGGATCAGGACACCTTATAAAGGCCGCACAGCAGGCCGCTAACCCTTCAGCAGCACTCGCTGAGTACCAGAAGGCGGTAGATAGCGGTTCATTTGCTTCGCAAGAAATTGCCGAGCAGGTACTTTCATTTGGAAGTGGCGTGGCTTCTCAAGCAACCATACCGATGGAAACGCGCCAGGCGGCAGTGACGCTTGCGCTCACCACGATGCAGAAGGAGGTAGCGAAGGCACCCAACGATGCCCGCATACGCCTTATGTATGCCGGCGGTCTGCGCGCTGCAGGGGACGCAGCAGGCTATGAAAAAGAGATGCAAGCAGCGCTTGCGCTCTCTCCGAAAAAGCAGGCAATTATCTTCCAGAAGGGTATTGCGTCATGGCAGGCGGGAGACAAGGTGAGCGCTGCGCGTGATTTTGATGCGGGGTATGCGCTTGATACCTCCTTCCCGAACGCTGCT
>DAORIN010000003.1:0-17056 GCA_035438545.1 Minisyncoccota bacterium
CATCTTCTTGCTGATAGTTCTCCATAATCGCAATAAGGGTGCGTCCCATGGCAAATGCGGTCGCATCATTCATATGGATGTGCGTCATCTCCCCCTGTGCATCCTTTACGCGCGTATTAAGTCGCCGTGCCTGATACCCACCCATGTAGTCCGACGTATGCGTCTCACGGTACACATTCTGTCCTGGCATCCACGTCTCAATATCAAATTGCCGGTGATCGGGCTTACCCATGTCCCCCGTACAAATTGCGACGACCTGATACGGAAGCTTGAGGCTTCGCATGAGGTACTCCTGAATCGCGACAAAGAAATCCTGTTCACGATACCCGTCTTCAGGACGAACAAATGATTCCATCTCAATCTTGTCGAACTGATGCTGACGCAAGATACCGCGCGTATCTTTTCCTGCGGCACCCGCTTCACGACGGAATGATGGTGAGTAGCCCACGTAACGAAGCGGAAGTCTCGACTCATCGATAATCTCATCCATATGAAGCGGACCAAGCGTGTGTTCAGCGCTTCCAATTAATACCTGTCCATCCTTTTCAAGATAGTAGCGCTCATCAATAGGATGGAGACGTGCCATGCGGCCCATTACTTCCGCGCGCATAAGAATAGGAGCAACCACCGGAACAAATGGTGTAGTTGGGACCTCTACTCCTGCCTCGCGTGCCGCCTTCTGTAACTCTTCAGGCGAAGTAAGTACATTCATCGTGTGATGAAGAAGTGCAAACTGAAGAAGAGCGAGGTCGCCTTTCAAGTATGCAAAGCGGGCTCCGGACACCTCTGCTGCCTTTTCTGTATCAATGATATCGAGCTCTTTCCCAAGATCCCAGTGTGCCTTCGGTTCAAAAGAGAATTTAGTTGGCTCACCCCATGAGCGAACTACTTTGTTCCCGGACTCATCAGGGCCTTCTGGAGTATCAGGAGAAGGGATGTTCGGAACGGCGAGCATGAGCTTCGTCCATTCAATATCAAGCGCTTCAAATGCCGTTTGCATCTCCCCCATCCCTTCCTTGAGATGACGCATGGCTTCGAGAAGTTTCTCTTTCTCTTCACCTTTTGCGAGCGCAATAGTTTTGGACGCACGATTCTGTTCAGCGCGCTTTTCCTCTATCGCCTGGAGTAACTTCTTACGTTCCTCGTCAACAACAAGAAGCCTATCGATATCAATAGCGACATTCTTTTTACGTGCGCCTTCCTTTACGACGTCGGCGTTCTCTCTGATGAACCGTATATCCAACATGATGTGCTGATTGTACGCCATAGCGCGCCTTCCCGAAAGAAGGACATGTGGTATAGTCCTGTCGTCGAGTAATGGAGGTTCCTTATGAGTGTATGGGGTGAGCACGAACGGTGTGAGGATTCAAAACTTCCGCCCACCAACCCAGACAACACCCTTCCCACATCGGCGGTTAAACGTTTGATGTACGGCATGGAGGGACACGAAGACCCGCCTATCGAAACTGAGTGAAGTGCGAGCACTTCACTTCTAGGGCGCGCAAGAACCATTCTTGCGCGCCCGACTCTATTGCATACTAGAGGTATGGAAAGCCGCATCCTTACCAAAGCCGATATGCCGGCACACCTCCTTGAGATTCCGCAGCCACCGGAGAAGCTCTGGGCACGCGGGAGTTGGGGACCAAAAAGAAATAAGATGCTTGCGGTGGTGGGGTCACGCGATCTTTCGCCCTATGGACGCGAGGCATGCCAGTCGCTTATTAAAGGACTGGCTGGGTACCCCATATCCATCATTTCAGGTCTAGCACTTGGGACGGATGCGTGTGCCCATGACGCCGCACTTGCCGCAGGCCTTCATTGCATCGCAGTCCCAGGGAGCGGATTGGGCGACAGAATAATTTCTCCGCGCACTAATGCTGCCCTTGCAGCAAACATACTTTCCGCCGGCGGCCTTCAGCTCTCAGAACATCCGGACGACTACACCCCGCGCCCCTATGACTTCCCGTCCCGTAACCGGATCATGGTCGGACTTTCCCAGGCCGTCCTTTTAATAGAGGCCGGGAATCGCTCTGGTACGCTCGTGACCGCCCGCCTTACCCACGAATATAATCGTGAGCTTTTATGCGTCCCGCATCGCATTACTGACCCTCATGGCTTTGGTACTAATCTCTTTGTCAGGCTTGGCGCCACCCTCGTAGCGGAGCCTGCTCATATTCTTGAGGTGCTCGGTTTCAATTGACGCCCTCCTTATTTAGGAATACAACTCTAGCAAGGGTATGTAACCCTGGAGAAAAAATGATGGTCTACATCACCGACCTCTCCCCATCACCAGCGCTGATGAGACGATTGGCATACGCATTTCCCGGCGTCGATATCGAAAACACAGAAATTGGAATACTTCTTAACAAAGAAGATCCGGATGAATTCCAACGAGCAGTGAGAGCCGAAATCGAACAGTTGGTAATCGAAACGCAAGGCCAATAACGCAGGCAGAAGCCTGGTGAATTGCGACGGAAGAACTCCGTCGCTTTTCATTTTCTCTCCACACTCGATTTGACAATATATAAGGTATCGCGTTATCCCTAAGGAAATGAAGAAGACACTATTAATAGTGGAGTCACCCGCAAAAGCGCGGACTATTCAGCAATACCTTGGTACGGAATACGAAGTACTCGCTTCTGTAGGACACGTACGCGACCTTCCAAAGACGAGCAAAGACGCCGTTGATATTGAAGCAGGGTTCGTCCCTCGCTATGTTATTTCTCCTGACAAACGGGAGGTTATTGAACGTATTCATAAAGCAGCGGACCGCGCAGGCGACGTACTTCTTGCGACCGACCCTGACCGTGAAGGAGAGGCTATCGCATGGCATATAAAGGAGGCGGTAGGACTCAAAAAACCCAAGCGTGTGGTATTCCACGAAATCACCAAGGACGCTATCAAGGAGGCCATTGAACATCCCCGCGCTATTGATGAGGATCTTCGAAAAGCACAGGAAGCACGTCGCGTATTAGACCGCCTCGTAGGGTATAACCTTTCGGGTCTTATCTGGAAGAAGGTGCGGTATGGCTTGTCCGCTGGACGCGTACAAAGCCCAGCGCTTCGCATCCTTGCTGAGCGCGAGCGTGAGATCCGAGCCTTCATTCCTGAAACCTATTACGTACTCGATGCGCGTTTTAAATCCTCTCATGGAGAATTCTCCGCTACCTGCGTTGAAGAACCAAAGACCGCTCAAGATGCAGCGAGAATCGTCGAGCTCGGTGAGAAAGCATCGTGGGTCATAGGAAACGTCATAGAGCGTGCTGAAGAGCGTGCCCCTCGTCCGCCGTTCACTACCTCTACACTTCAGCAGACGGCGTCCACTCGTCTCGGTTTTGCACCGTCTCGCACGATGCGCGCAGCACAAAAACTGTACGAAGCAGGACACATTACCTACATGCGTACCGACTCAGTGAACCTTGCTAAAGAAGCGGTAGGAAAACTCGCTGCCGCTGCAGAAAAACAATTCGGCAAGGAATACGTTCAAGTACGCACCTACCAAACGAAATCCAAGAACGCGCAGGAGGCGCACGAAGCCGTGCGTCCCACGGACCCAGCAAAAGCGAAAGCGGGTGCTACCGGCGACGAACAGGCGCTTTACGAGCTTATTCGCACGCGTGCAATGGCGTCTCAGATGGCAAGCGCACAACTCCTTCGCACCAAGGTAGAAGCGAAAGCAGATGCTGACATTCCCCTCTTCACCGCAAACGGCTCTCGAGTCGTGTTCCCGGGTTGGCTTGCGCTTGATACGCGCGCACGTGGAGAAGACGTTGAGCTCCCTAAAGTTTCGGCAGGTGACCCGCTCACAGTCATCACGCTTGGCTCCTTAGAAAAGCAAACGGAACCTCCGAACCGATACACCGAAGCAGGGCTCATCAAGGAACTCGAGAAGCGCGGCATTGGCCGCCCGTCGACCTACGCCTCCATTATGAAAACCATTCAGGACCGCGGCTACGCGGACAAGGATGGCCGTACCCTTAAACCTACCGCTACGGGCATGGTGGTGTCCGGATGGCTCGAAGAGCACTTCGCCGAGTACATCAGTGATTCCTTTACCGCAGAGATGGAAGATGAGCTTGATGAGATAGCGCGCGGTGAACGCGAATACGTAAAGACCATGAAGGATTTCTATGGTCCCTTTAAAAAAGCAGTTGATGGAAAAGAAGATCTTCCAAAAGCGACGTCACTTGGTGAGGTACCGAAAGAATTCACCTGTCCAAAATGTGGCAGCACCATGGAATTCAAGCTCGGGCGTGGCGGTGTGTTCATGAGTTGTACGCGCTACCCTGACTGTGATGGTGCGCGCCAGGAAGATGGGCATGAAATTAAAGCGGATGAGCCGCTTGGCATACATCCAGAAACCGGACGCCCTATTTTCATGCGTACCGGACGCTTTGGTCCGTATGTTGAGATGCCAGACGCTCCAACTGAAGTTACCCCTGAACCTGAAGTGGTGCCGCCTTCTGCTTCCGCACTCACCAAGAAAGGGACGCCACGCAAAGTGCGTGCCACAAAGCCGAAGAAACCAAAGAAGCCAGCATTCTCCGGAAAGCGCGCCAGCATTCCTCCAGGGAAAGAAGTTTCCTCCGTAACGCTTGAGGACGCAGTGAAGTATCTTTCCCTTCCACGCGACGTTGGGGTAAATCCCGCTACCGGACACATGGTGGTTGCCAACACCGGACGTTTCGGTCCCTATGTGGCGCACGACGGCGAGTTCCGCTCGATTAAGAAAGCTGATCCGTACACCATCACTCTAGACGAGGCGCTTGTCCTTATTAATACGCCAAAGCAGCCACCCAAAGGCGCCGTGATTGTTCGTGAAGTGGGTAAACACCCGAAGACCGGTAAGGCGTTGGTTCTGTATAAATCAAAGCAGGGACTCTTCTTGAAGAAAGGCCTGCGCCGTATCTATCTTCCTGATTCGGTGAACGAAGACGAGATGACTCCAGGAGAAGCCGCTAGCTATTTAGCATGAGATAAGGCCGCTGCGTCATGCAGCGGCCTTTTCATTTACGAGACTCTTCGCATTACTACCCAACGTTAGTGGGTGTCAGCGACTCGAAGCCCAGGTTTGGATTTTCCTGGAACTTGAGTTCAAGTTTCTCGAAATAAGGTTTTCGGTCAGTAGCCTTATTGTAAATATCGAGCACTCGATTAGCTTCATCAGCTAATGCAACTGAATTTGTTCTTGAATCTTCGGGGGATGCAGTCGTTTCGGTTCCCGTAGTCATTGAACATCTCCTCAACATGCCACGCGCATGCCTGTTGTTGCACCATACCGTACGACATCTTCGTCCGTCAATCGTTATTTGGTAAGAACCGCCTCTATCTAGTACTCTAAGAAGCGTGACTACCGTCAAGGAAATCCTCGCGGAGATGAAGGCACCGACGCCTGAGGATAGTGCGTTGGTACAAAAGGCGTATGACTTCGCCGAGAAGGCCCATAAGAACGAGAAACGCTACTCGGGGGAACCCTATTTCATCCATCCTGCCGCTACCGCAAAAGTGCTTGCGAGCCTCGGCATGGATGCGCCAACCATTGCTGCTGGTCTTCTTCATGATGCTATTGAAGACGCGAAAGTAACCGAAGAAGAAGTGACGCGTGAATTTGGTGCAGAAGTCCTCTTCCTTGTAGAGGGGGTGACAAAGCTTGGAAAGCATAAGTATCGGGGTGCTGAGCGCCACGCTGAATCGCTCCGTCGCCTTTTGGTGGCAACGTCCGCTGACGTACGCGTCCTCATCATCAAGCTTGCTGACCGGTATCACAACATGACGACCATAGAGCATGTGCCAAAAGAAAAGCAGCGTCGCATTGCACTTGAGACGCTCGAGATATATGCACCTTTGGCTGACCGCCTTGGTATGGGGCGCATGAAGCGAGATCTCGAAGATCTTGCCTTCCCTGTCATTGACCCTGACGCCTATACGCACGCGGTTGAAGTGCGTAAGCTGAAGACCAAAGAATCCGAGTCAGGGCTCGTTCGGGTACAGAAAGAACTCCAACGCGAACTTGCACGCAAAGGACTCCGTAACTTCCGTACGGAAATACGCATGAAGGGCTATTGGAGCTTGCATCAGAAACTGAAGCGTAAGGGAGATGATATTGCGACCATTCACGACATAGCAGCACTTCGTGTGGTCGTGCAGACCGTAGACGATTGCTATACCGCGCTTGGCGTCATTCACGCGCGCTTCCGTCCCCTTCCCGGTGAATTTAAGGACTACATCGCCTTCCCAAAACCAAACGGCTATCAATCGCTTCATACCACTGTTCTCACTTCTGACGCTGGTGTTGTAGAGATGCAGGTACGCACCGACGATATGCACCGAAGAGCACAGTTCGGTATTGCTTCCCACATGTCGTATAAGCAGCTTGGTAAGGCGGCTGCAAAAGGCGCGTTTGAAGTGCTTTCTTTCAGTTGGATACGCGATTTAGTGCCAACGCTTCTTAACTTCTCCAAGAAACCGAACGTCACTCCTGTCGTGCTCTCGGATAAAGAACAGAAGAAAGCAACGCGCGAAGAGAAGCCCTACTGGCTCTCGGAGCTTGCTGACGTGCACACCACCCTTTCAGAATCCTCAGAGTTCGTTGATCGCTTAAAAGAGGACTTCTTCTCGCATCGCGTCTTCTTATTCACGCCGAAAGGTGATGTAGTTGACCTTCCGATGCATTCAACGCCTATCGATTTCGCCTATGCTATTCATTCAGATTTGGGTGACCATATGATTGGCGCAAAAGTGAACGCAAAGATGGTCTCGTTTGATACGCCGCTACGTAACGGGGATATCGTTGAAATACTACGGAAAGAATCGGCACACCCCACAGCAAAGTGGCTCGATATGGCAAAAACCTCAGTAGCGCGCAAGCACATTCGCTCAGCGCTTGAGGTGGCCGAACGTGGCACGACGACTCCTATTAAACCGGATACGCGCCTTCTCCGTAAGCGAGCGAACAAAAAGAAACCAAAGTCTTAAAGGCTGAAGTTCTTAACCGAGTACAGTTCTTCATCACTCTTCTCAGCAACCTCTTCGGTTGTTGCAGCATCCACCGGTGGGAGGGTTTCGTCGAGCACTTCTGTTGCCTTCTCGCTTGCTTCAACCGCAAGCGCAGACACGATATTAGAAAGATCCTCTGGAGAGAAGAATTCAATAAGGACACGGCCGCCATTTGGGCGATTTTCAATGACCACACGAGTGCCGAGTGTTTCCGTTAGTGACTTCTCTATTTCCATCATCTCTGGCGTCTTATCGTGCTTACGAATCTTATCGGTAGCGATACGGCGAGCCAGCTGCTCCACCATGCGTACTGAGGTTTTCTTGATGAGGATTTCTTTGAAGAGCGTGTCTCGTTCCTCCGGCCGATCGTTCAGCATGAGGAGTGCGCGGGCATGGCCTTCGCTTATGTCCTTATCTACCACCGCCTGCTGGATAGCGTCAGGGAGTGCAAGAAGTCGTACTGAGTTTGAGACGTACTCACGACTGCGACCTACTTTTGCGCCAACTTCGCTGTGAGACAGACCGAACTCTTCGACGAGCTGTGCCAGTGCCTTGGCGCGATCAATTGCGTTTAGATCTTCGCGCTGCAGGTTCTCGATGATAGCGAGCTCGAGCTTTACCTTATTGGATTCCTCGCCACGAATGACGACAGGAACCGATTTAAGGCCGATGAGTTTAGAGGCGCGAAGACGACGCTCACCGGCAATGAGCTCATAACGACTCTCAAGTCCCCCGTCCGGGCGACTCACTTCGCTTCTCGTGACCGTGAGCGGCTGGAGGAGACCGTACTGACGAATGGATTCGGCAAGTGACTTCAACGCATCTTCGTTGAATTCTTTGCGCGGCTGGTACGGGTTCGGTGATATCTTGTCCACCTCTACCCAGTAGATGGAATCGTATTTGGTCGGCTCCTGCATGATGTTCACTAGTTTATCATGCATCCTCTCCCTGCAAGATGAAAAAAGAAGTGCAAAATGCTAAGGTGCTTTTAGGCCGGGATGGCGGAATTGGTATACGCAGTGGATTCAAAACCCACCTCCTCACGGATTGAGAGTTCGAGTCTCTCTCCCGGCACCACGTTAGTTTGAATTGACATTCTTTCCTCAGCTACGCCACTTCCCTCCGCCTCCTGCTGCTATACTAGTTGCACTACCATGGCGTACGAAGGAGCACCTGTGAATCCTGTGCCTGTCGAGCCCGACAAAGAACACTCTGCTTCATTAACGAAGCAAATGAAGGAGGCATTGGAGAAACTGGTAAAGCAACACGGAGAGACTTCAAAACAGGATGCTCTTGAGGAAGAGGGCGAAGATCGCGAGCCACCGCCTGAAATACCTTCGTATCTTCGCTCTCACGAAGACACAAGCTTTGAAGCACGATTCTTACGCCGTTGGGTAGAAGACTCAGTCGTCCGCTACGTTTCAACGTGGAAGTTTGAAGACTTCGCTAAGTTCATGAAAGATAAGGGACGTATGGCACGTGGCGTCTATGCATTAGGACTTCCAACAAGCAATGTTGGTCCCGCGAGTTCACGTGATTCGAAGCCTCAAAAGCTTGCTGCGAAACGAGCAACGATGCGAGAAGGATGGCGCAACACGGTCCAGCACGAATTTTATGTGGCGTTTCGCACTCTTATGTGGGAGTTGGTGCGTGGTCGTTACCACGTGGTCCACGAAGTAACTCCTGGAAAAGTACGTGTTGATAACACTCATGATGACTCGCACGTCCTTTCCGAAATTTTGCACGCAATGCTTCGTGCAGAGGAGCCAGTGCAAGGAGAGACAGGAATGACCCGCGAACAGAAGCTTGAAATAGTCGACATGCTCGTACACTCCGTGCAGGAGGAGGTAGCGGTACTTGAAGAAAGTCTTGCTCCCGGCTGGGAAGCGCTTGCACCGGCTGACGAATCTGATCAGTTTAATATTGGTTTCTTGGATCGGGCACGCATAGGAAAATTATCAGTGCCTGAGCGTGCTGAACGTATGTATCAAATGATCCATCTAGCGAAGGAACTCAATGCTGTCGTTGATACCACCCTTGATGGCGCAGGTCGCCCGCTCATAAACAATCGTATACGTCTTCCTGAAAACATTTCCGTATCAAGGAGCGATTTTGCCGTCATTATGAACGAGTTCGGCTTTGATCTAGGTTTTATGAGCGGCATGGCGCGCTATGTGGGACGTGAATTCAGCCTTCAAAAATCCCAAGGAGTGGCGAAGCTTGATAGCGAAGGTATAAAAGATTTGGCCGAGCATAAAAAAGCATTCCTTAAAGCCGCTGAAGCTCTTCCTGACATTCATATCTTGGATTCACTCAATCGTCTTGCTCAAACCGGACTTCTTCCCCTATATAACGAACATAATGAAATAACTGCTTTACTTAAGGCACGTAAAGACGTTGACCCTGCGTACCTTTCTGAGCTGGCTCAACAATCACTCAATATCAGTCCTGCAGTGCGCCAGGAACGATCTTCGCCAAAAGATGCACTCGACGACGCAGGCGCTCTTGCTACGAAGTGGGAGACTATCGCGTCCGAATCAGGACCTGCAGCAGCTACCGCGAAGAAGAACGCTACCGCTGAACTTAAGAAGTATTTTGCCATTCACGCAAAGAACGACTCTATAAAGCTCCTTGCAGAATCGCTCGAACTATTCAAGAGTGGGCCTGATATTGGAAAAATTGTTGCCCCCATAATTGAAAAACGCCTGGCGTCGCTTGCAAGCATAAACCTACGATCTGCCCTCATTGAGACACGAGAACTTCGTAAGATGGGATATGACGCACTCATAACCGATAAAGCGATACAGGCGCTCGGGCTCCGAGCAAAAGACCTCGTAGAAGAGATGCTCGTTCGAACCAGTAGCCAAGACACCTATCTTTTCTTCAGAGAGCTTCTTGCAAGCGGACTGGGAGAATTTGTGCTTACTGAGAAAGCAGCCTCGCTATGGACTGAACGAATACTTGCACACGATATAGAGTTTTCGCGCACCGAAGTCCTCAAAGAGGAGTTGCAGCTTGGTTCCTAGCACCTAGATCTTCCCTACCAAATCCATCCCTGGCTCAAGCGTATCGTCTCCTGGTTCCCATGACGCAGGACACACATTTCCCGGATGCGCTTCTACATACTGTGCTGCCTGAATCTTACGGAGCGTTTCTGCTGCCTTACGTCCGATGGAGTTATGCGTCATTTCCATAGAGCGGAGCGTACCAGCTGGGTCAATGATGAAGGTACCGCGCATGGACAAGCCTTCGTCTTCAACAAGCTCTGTTCCATCGCCTTCGATAAGGGTACCGAATGCATAAGAGATCTTTCCTGAAGGGTCAGCGCCCATTGGGAATTCAATCTGCTTTATTGCAGCAGATGTGTCGTGCCATGCTTTATGCGTGAATACGGTATCCGTTGAGAAGGATACGACTTCAGCATTAATCTCCTTAAACTTTAGGTAGAGCTTTGCCATCTCTTCAAGCTCCGTCGGACACACGAACGTGAAGTCGGCAGGATAGAACATCAAAACAAGCCATTTGCCGCGGAAATCAGAGAACTTCATCGCCTTGGTGTCGTCCTTGTAGTATGCCTCGAACTCATAATCGGGGACCGTCTCCCCCACCTTTACCGACGAGACGTATTCCTTCATCGGATCATGAAAGTCACCGCAGTGCTCACAATAATTGCTCTTCTGTCCGTTTTTGTTCATAAGGAGATTCGTTGCCTAACAATGCTAGTGGAGGCATGATAGCATCCGGGACATGTCTGGTAAAACACCTATCGTCTGCATCATCGGCCCTACCGCGTCCGGGAAATCGGGCCGTGCCATTGCGCTTGCTAAAGAACGAAACGGCGAAATCATCTCTGTAGATTCCCGTCAGGTATACCGAATGCTCGACATAGGTACCGAGAAAATATCAAAAGAAGAGATGCAGGGAGTTCCCCACCATCTTATTGATATCCGTGACCCTAAGGAGTCGTATAGCGCTGGCGACTTTGCGAAAGATGCCACACATCTCATAGAGGACATAACCAAGCAAGGAAAGCTCCCCATACTTGCTGGCGGCAGTCACTTCTATTTCGACGCACTCATAAACGGCATACCGGGAGAAACCCCTATGGACCCCGTATTGCGCGAATCTCTGGAGAAAATGAGTGATGAAGAGTTGTTTGAAAAGATTAAAGAAGGAGATCCATCGAGGGCAGAAACGATTGATCCCAAGAACCGTCGTCGCCTCGTGCGTGCGCTTGAGATCATTACCCTCCACGGCAAGGTGCCAGAACGCTCCAAAGCCTCTCTCTACGACGTTGAATGGATAGTGCTTCTACCAGAACGCGAAGAGCTCCGTGCTCGTATTGAAGCGAGACTTAAAGAGACTCTGGAAAAGGGTCTCATTGATGAGGTGCGTCGCGTCCGTGACTACGTAGGCGATGAGCGCTTGAATGAACTCGGTCTTGAGTACCGAATTGTCGGCGAATATCTTCGCGGTGAACGTGATGAAGAAACCCTACTTCATGCACTTACTGCAAAGCTATTTCAGTACGCGCGACGTCAAGAGGCGTGGATTAAGAAGTTAGAGTCCTCTTCTATCCGCCTCCGTTAAGTGACATGTGTGGGGCCGTGATGCAGTGACCCGTTCCCGTACTGCATTGTCCGTTTACGAATCTTCCCGTAAGCAAAAGCATATTTGCTGCTGGCACTCCTGCATTTCGCTTCGCGTTGTAGTCGGATTGCGAGTTTGTTTCGTATTTTACTGTGCCTGGCCACGCCGCTATTGCTGCAAGTACTTGCGCTGATGAACAGGTGCCAAAACAGCTCATATCAAGGTTATTAGAACCACTCGCATGCGTAACAGAAGTGTTTACCCCAGTCTCGGTGATTTGATACTGACTTGCGGCAGAGCCAAGAGCCGACGCCATCTGATTAAGACTTGAGTTTCTTCCTGCAGTTGTTTGGCAACTATTCGCATTTTTACAGTTAAATGCAGTTATCGGTACAAGACCAGCACCCGTTGCCGTCTCACACGCGTCACCCGTGCCGTCGTTATCAGCATCAGCCTGGTTCTGATTTGCGACAAATGGACAGTTATCAACCTGATCCTTTATTAGATCATTATCATCATCATCGTCTGTGCTGTTTGGTTTTCCGTCAGCATCTTTGTCATCATTTGGTCCAGTTCCAGCTCCAGTGGTGAGTCCTCCATCAGATGGAGTTGATCCCGCTGGGGGAGTTATCGCAACCAAGCACTCTTTTCCGTCTGCAAGAATCGCATTCCACGGGCCATAGCTGCCTTCGTTATAGAGGGTCTTCATCACGAAGTCGACGATGAGCCATGCACACAGAGTTATGAGTAACCCCACCACCGCATTTAGAAGTATCGTTCTTCCCTGTTCTCGGTTGTGCGCATTCATCGGGCTGAACATCCACAATAGGCCCGCATATGCCGCCACGAGCACGAAAATAACAACGCCAATGGATATAGCGAAGTTCATGAGATTTTCAATGACCTGCAGTACACAGCCAAAATCAGGGGCAGTAGTTTCGCAATGACACTCTGGCGGAATGATAGGGCCGAAGAAGGTGGCCGTTGCCGCCGAGGCCTGATGAGGGGTAAGCGCAAGAATGCCGAACACGAGTACCGGAAGGAGAACTTTTATGAAACGCATAGCTCCAGTATAGGGTATTTGCGCGTGTAAATGCCTTTTGCCCACAGTGACGCATTCTGTTAGGCTACCGGTACAGGGTCCATAGTTTAGTGGTAGAACATCGGTCTCCAAAACCGATAGTGTAGGTTCGATTCCTACTGGGCCCGCTCGTTTGATACCGGTTTATTGAAGCCAGGTAATCCGTTTCCATGAATCGGAGAGGATATAATGAAGGACATGAAATTCCTTGAGCGAATAGGCCTCTCTAAGAAAAGTGAGAAGGTAGAAGAAGCCACAGGCCCAGAAGTGGTAATAACCGAACAGGAGAAGATAGAGCTTGTCCGTGATTTATCGAAAATTTTAGAGTCACTGCGTCCTGACATTGAAAGTGGAGCGATAGGGTCTGTGGTAGGTATTGATCGAAGTGGACGCCCTGTTGCGCTCGCCCTTAAGCATGCTATCAGCGAACGATACAAAACACTCGGCCATAAGCCTATTGAAACTCGATTCTTTAATGGACTACGCTTAGGCATAAAGCCAGGGCACGACATACGAAAGATAAATAGAGTCGACAAGAATCTTTTAGAAGCTTTGGAGACGCATCCTCTCGACAAGACTCGCAAGGTGATTATTGCGGATGACTTTATTGGCTGGATGGAGACTATGCCCTCGTTTATTCGAGTTTTCACTAATGCCGGTTATCAGGTGGAGGTTGCCGCTCTCGGTAGCCGCCCGTCTCATCTTAGGGGACAGAAGGACGCTACTTTCAAATTTCGTGATTCATACATGGTGGCCGTAGGCGAACCAGGCAGACAGCATACCGAACATAAACTAGAGACGTATGAAGCTCCATTGCACCAAGGTGACTCCCTCGATGGCTTTAAAAAAGGGGGGAAACTGAGTGGCGTCCAGACAGATTGGAGTGGCGGCGCTCATGCTTTAAAGCAACCGACCACTCCTGGACTGGGAGCGACTATACGACAAGGCCGCCAAGACATAATAGAAATAGCTGAGGCCGCGCTGGCTGCATACCAACAGAGCAAAGATGACACCAGATCCTCATAGCGGATTCCCCACGACAAACAGGGCGTTTTCTCGGACTAATAAGCTTAACTTGGTTCGAATCTCGTCCCATAAGGCCCGCTAAACATTTCGCCTGTCGTCATCTGACGACAGGCGAAGAGGTTGGATCTATTCAAGATGATTCAGGAAGCTTTGGGCGCGCGCGGTTCGCATTTGCGCGCCTCCAAGAACTTCCTTAAGAACGTGCTTAGTTCGACTTATCAGCTTCTCGCAAAGCGAACTGCCCAGTGTGGTCGCTGCCCTGAACGTAGGCGGCTCAGCGCAAGAGTAGAGAAAAAACTCCCGCACCTCGACTTCAACCTTTGACTCCGACCCTATATCGGCAAGAATCATTTTTACGTTGCAGTACACGCTGTTTGCGCCGGACATCTCAGAAGTAACCTTGATTACCTCCACACTGTCCGCGTATGGGCCGAGTTTTTCAATGGCCGCACGGCAACCGACAACAAGGCTTACGAGCGCTAGCTCGGGAAGCCAATGCGCAGACTTCTTAATCTGAGCATCGATACTGATTGTCGCGTTTTTCACAGAACACCTCCGTGGCGCCTAAGACGCCTCTCATTCCTACCCCACATACGAGATAGGCAATCGTACTTTGCTAGGTTTTTCCAAATTAGTCAACTCCGTTCGAATAGCGTCCCAGTGGGCCCGCTCAAAAAAGCTATAATTGATGATATGCCAAAAGTCATCATCGTCGACGAAAACGATACTCCCATCGGACTTAAGGAGCGTGCCGACTTTTTACCAGGCGATATACATCGAGTAACCGCGCTATGGCTCACCAACTCTCAAGGAGAGATCTTGTTAGCGCAGCGTGCTTTCACTAAGAAACATGCGCCTGGCATGTGGGGACCTGCCGTCTCCGGCACGGTAGACGAAGGAGAAACCTACGAATCTAACGTCATTAAAGAAACTAAGGAAGAGATCGGACTTTCGATATCACTCGACGAACTGAAAAAAGGTCCAAAGTATCTTGCTGGAGAAGGGACGGAGAATGGTCGCTTTGTGCAGTGGTTCTCCGCAGTACGTGATGTAGCAATAGATGAGCTAACACTTCCTCCCGACGAAGTTATCGCGGCACGCTGGATAACGCTTGCAGATCTTAAGCGTGAGGTACTTGAAGCGCCGGATCGGTTTGTTTCCGCTATGAGTCGAACCCCTCCTATCTACGAAGCCTTCTAAGAAAAACCGCCCTTTCGGGCGGTTGTTTCTTTATTTCTTTGCTTCCTTGAAAACCTCGCGCTTTCCGGTGCGCTTGTCGAACTTTTTGAGCTCAATCTTACGCTCTACTCCCTTCTTATTCTTGCGGGTGTAGTAGACGGTGTCGGACTTGGTCGACTTGAGCTTTATGAGGGTATCCTGAGACATAGACAGAATCTAACAGATAGGCCGGGTTTAGGCAACGCTAGACTGCTTCCGCCTTAGCCTTACGAACCCTGGACACGCTCTTTTTCACCTCAAAATGAGGCTCTCCGGCCTTCATAGTGACGTTTATAGATCCTCCCTCCATTACGCCCTGGCCGACCATAAGGGTAGCTATAGGGGTCAAAATCTTGTCCTGGATAGCGCGCTTAAGGGGGCGTGCGCCGTACTGGGGGTTATACCCCCCCTCCGCAAGCCAGGCCTTCACCTCAGGTGAGAGGGTAAGGGTAATGCGCTTGCCGAGAAGGCGCTTGGTGACCTCTTCCACCTGATGCTCCACAATCTTGGTGAGGGTTTCTTTTCCAAGAACGTCGAACATGACGATGTCATCGAGGCGGTTCAAGAACTCAGGACGGAAGTTATCCTTGAGTGAGCTCATTACCTTCTCCTTCATCTGCTCGCTCTGCGCTGCCGCGTCGTTACCGCTCTGACTAAACCCAATGCCGGCCATGCGATCCATGTACTCAGCACCAACGTTTGAGGTAAGGACGATGATGGTGTTCTTGAAGTTCACCTTGCGTCCTTTGCCGTCAGTGAGGTGTCCGGAGTCGAGTACCTGAAGCAGGATGTTGAAGACTTCTGAGTGTGCCTTTTCAATCTCATCGAAGAGCACCACGGCGTACGGGCGATGACGAATGCGTTCAGTCAAGCTTCCTGCCTCTTCATACCCTACGTATCCCGGAGGGGCACCGATAAGTTTAGAGACGGAATGCTTCTCCATAAACTCCGACATATCAACACGCACGAGCGCATCCTTGTCGTTAAACATAAATTCCGCGAGGCGACGCGAGAGTTCCGTCTTACCTACGCCCGTTGGTCCAAGGAACATAAACGAACCAATAGGACGATTCGGGTCCGCAATACCAACACGTGAACGCTTCACAGCGTCAGCAATTATCTTCACTGCTTTGTCCTGACCTACCACTGCCCCGGTGAGCGCCTCTTCCATGCGTGCAAGCTTTGCGGCCTCTTCTTCAATCATTCGAGAAACCGGAATACCCGTCCAGCGAGAGACCACACCAGCGATCTCTGACTCTGTGACTTCTTCGTGGAGAACACGACGCGACTTCTGAAGCGTCTTCAAACGCTTCATGCGTACCTCAAGTTCCTTTTGAAGGGTAGGAATTTTGCCGTAGCGAATTTCAGCCGCCGTCCCAAGGTCAGCAATAGCTTCAGCGTTCTCTGCCTGTACCCGAAGTTTATCGAGCTCATTCTTTATGGAACGTATCACTTCAAGCACTTCTTTTTCGTTCTTCCATTTAAGCTCAAGTTCCGAGGTCGTCTCCTTTAAGTCCGCAATCTCAGTATCAATAGCTTTAATACGTTCACGGATTTCCTTTACATGTTCCCCTGCAGTAGATGAGGTCTCTTCGTCTTTCGTGAGTGCTTCGCGCTCAATAGTGAGACGGCGTATCTTGCGGTCTGTTTCCTCAAGTGCCGGTGGTTTGTTCTCAAGCGCAATACGGAGCCCCGAAGCTGCCTCATCGATAAGATCGATAGCTTTATCAGGAAGGAAACGGTCAGAGATGTAGCGGGTAGAGAGTTCTACGGCTGAAACGATAGCGCCGTCCGTGATACGCACACCATGGAAGAGTTCGTACTTATCACGTAGACCACGGAGAATCGCTACCGCATCTTCTACTGACGGCTCGTTTACATATACCGGCTGGAAACGACGCGTGAGCGCGGTGTCTTTTTCAATATGCTGCTGATATTCCTTAAGCGTCGTCGCACCGATGATACGAATCTCGCCGCGCGCCAACGCGGGCTTTAGCATATTAGAAGCATCCATCGCTCCTTCTGCAGCACCCGCCCCTACGAGTGTGTGAAGCTCATCCACAAAGAGAATCACCTTCCCTTCTGCACGCTCTACTTCTTTCATCACCGTCTTCATGCGTTCCTCGAACTCACCGCGATACTTGG
>DAORIN010000004.1:0-15316 GCA_035438545.1 Minisyncoccota bacterium
AGGATGACATAACCGCATTGCCCTTTTCGTCGGTGAGCACTGCCTTCGTGTTGTTGAAGGTTGCTTCGACATGGAGCACGCCCTTTTCCATGCGGCGCTTCGCGAGCTTTGAAAGCGCGCGTTCCTTGCGTCCTGCATCGAGGCCGCGTCCTGACTTCTTGATGATTCGTTTCTTTCCCATAAATAGTTAAATAATGAATCAGGATTAAGTTTTCTCGAGCGAGCGGCGACCAGAACCCATGGTCTTACGCGTGTTACCACGGACCGTGCGGGAGTTCGTCTTCGTGCGCTGGTTTTTCACCGGAAGGCGGCGCTGGTGGCGGATACCACGAGCAGCTCCAATATCCTTCAAACGCTTCACGTTCTGCGCGATTTCGCGGCGGAGCTCTCCTTCAATGAGGTAGCCCTCAGCAAGGGAACGAATAGCCTGCTCCTCTTCCGAGGTGAGCTCGCTCCCCTTCTTGTTAGCGGGAACGCCGGTCTTCTTCAAAATATCGAGTGCACGCGTTGGGCCTATGCCGAAGATCATCGGCAATGAGTAGGCCAACTGCTTATTATCTGGAATGGTGACGCCTGCGATACGCATGTCGTTGGTAAATTCGTTTGGTTAAGTAAATGTCTTAAAAAGTATCCTCCCGGTCTCCCGGAATTAAGATGAAGGACCGAAGTCCTTTATCGTTAACCTTGTCGTGCCTTGCGGCGAGGCTTCAGCTTATTTATGCGGTACAAGCGACCCTTGCGGCGGACAATGATGTCCCCCGTCTGTTGCTTTTTGATGGATGCTCGTACTTTCATAGTTTTAGCTGTTGCGCCTCACAATGCGGGCCCGGCCTCCATAAGGATCGAGCACAAGCTCGACTTTGTCCCCTACAAGGACGCGGATTCGGTGCAAGCGCATCTTGCCAGCAAGATACGCAAGCAAGAGCTCTCCGGATTCCATACGGACCCGAAACAGGGAATTCGGCAGCACCTCTTCTACGGTGCCGGTCGGTGCGCCCTGAGCTCGCTCTTCCTCCATTGCGTTGCCTGATTAATGTAACAGATAGGCCTTAGGGCGTCAAACGCGCCTAGTCGGCATCTTCGGTCTCAACCAAGACTTTGATCTCTGCCGGGTCCTCCGGGAACTCCCCTGCCCAGAATGGCTTCAGGGAAAGGACCGCCTTTTCAACCTCAGGGAACCCAGCAAGGATGGTCTGCGCTGCCTGGCGTGACTTCCCGGCAACTGAACCAGAGATCTTCGCAGGATCAACGACCCATGTGATGTCGACAGTGCCTGAAAGCGTGAAGGTAGCGCTATCAGCTCCTGGAACTGGAGCTTCACCATTCTTCGGCGCAAAGGTAAGGCGCTCTGCTGATTCAATCGTGACGGGCTGACCAGCGTAGGTACCTACTGACTGGTATGCAATAGCTTTAGCGAGCGCTGCCTTCGGGAACACGAATGCGTTTGCGGTTCCCTTTTCCTGCACGTTCACATTGTTGTTCTCGCCGGCAGCGTCAGGAAGCTGTGCGTAGGAAATAAAGACGGCACCAGGAACAAGGATGTACCCCTCAGGAATCTTCTCGCCAATCTCTTCGCGAAGATCCTTATCAAGGCCTGCTTCAATCGTGCTTGCCTGCGCGTCACGAGTAGCGCCAGAAACGGAAGGACGTACGCCGGAGAAGCCGCCGCTCATGGAGCCGGTAGACTTTGCATACACAAGGTCATAAACGGCAGAACCCTTAAGACCAGGAAGCGTGAAGGTGGATGGGCCGATGTTGTACTTCTCCCCACCGGCGTCAGCGTATACCGTTACCTGGAGCTGGCCCGGAGCCGTAGGAGAGCCAGCTGGAATCTTTACCGAGTCATGGATGCGGAAGATAAGGCCGTCAGGGGTCGCAAAGCGGGTGTTCTTAATGAGCTCCTGCACCTTCTCTTGACCGTTATATATGGTGATCATGCCCTGAGATGGGTCATTGGCATTTTCTGTGCCTTCAGCCTTCACTGGCTGGGTACCGACTTTTTCTACCGTAATGACTTCAAACGGAAGCTCGCCAGCGCTTGGGGTCGCGGTGAACTCGCCGCCAACCGTAGCGACGTTCATGGTCGGCGTGACCGTAACCTTCGCGCCAGAGAATGCGTAAATCGCACCTATCGCAATAACAACAACGACTACTGCCGCTGTAGCAAGACGCCACGGGAACGAAGAACGTGGTCGACCCATGCTTCCCATAGGCGTGGTGTCGCGTGGCGGCGCTGGTGGCATCGGTGGCATATCCGCCGGCGGCTGGTAGCTTGCCGGAGCGTAGGCTTGTGACTGCCCTGCTTCTTCCATGGCGCGGCGACGCGATGGCGGGATGATGTCAGTGATGGTTTTAGGCATAGCGATAGATGGGTTGGTAATCCGTAACAGTATACGCCATATCGTAGCCCGATACCTTTAGGCCGAGCAAACCACTGACCGGGTATAACTCTAGGAACGGGCAACAAGTGCCAAGAGCCCGAGCATCAAATCTTCTTCAACTCCAGTTTCGCACGCCATGTTCTTTGAGAAATGCGAGCACTCAAGTGCAATGGTGGCGAGTGGTTCGTCCGAAAGCCAGAGCGCATGCACCTGCGGCACATCGAGCACGCGTCGTATGAATTCACGCGCTTCTTTATCAACGATGAGGAAGAGGGTGCGCGGGAGTGCGTGGGTTGCCGTGAACTCTTTAAGGCAGGTTGCGACAGCGGTCGTCCATGCTTCCTCTGCTTCTTTTAGTCCTGCATCAAGTTCGGTACTCTTGGTGCGATCAATGATGTCGCCGCCGTCAGGAAATGATGCGTAACCGGTAGATTTTGCAGCACGAGCGAAGACGTTTAATCCAGAAGGAATATGCGACACGAACATCGGGTGTCCGCGCTTCACAAACACAAGCTCAGTCACCTCTCCCGAGACGCGAAGTGCGAGATACTCTTTTTCATGCGGGAAAGCCAAAGCAACTGCCGTAGAAACAACGGAGGCAAGGCCCGAAAAGCGCACCTCATGAAGTGCGCTGAAGCTCGAAAGTGCTCGACGCATCAGTTTCGCGGTCTCTTCCTCCATAGTGGCGCCCAAGAGGATGATTTCTGCCCGCTTTGCCCTCTTTCCTACCGGCTGTGGCGTCTCATAGCCATTTAAAAGCGTTGCGAGCACGGACTCCTCCGAGGAATACCTTCCGACAGGGATTTCTCCCTTCTTTTTAGCGCCTGCAATGATGGCGTCGGTAAAGAGGAATGGTTTCTCCTCGACTACCGTTTCCGTACGAATATTCGTAGTCTGCCAGGGAGCTCCAACAGAAGCGACGACTGCCTGTACGCTTCCAGAACCCGTGCGACGGTGGAGAATGGGAGCGCCATTTATCCGCAAATCCTGCAATACTTCGTCCAAGGCGCGGAGCATAAGTTCAGAAGGGACATCAGCGCCCGTAGTGGGGAGCGCCACACGTGTGGTGTAGAGAAGAGCTGCAGGCGCACTTTCTGAAACGATGGCATACGCGCCACCGATAGATGATGAAGTTACGTCGATAAGTACGACGGCCTTTGATTTATTTTTCGAACCAAAAAGGGACATAGTCCTATTCTACTCTATTTGCGAGCAGCACCGCCTATGACGTATTCATCTATCTCTTTATAGGATCGCAAAACAATTGTTTTATCTATATAGCCTTCAAGGAAGGTTATGAGCTTAGGACGACTTCTATAGGTACGAGTAATGATTTCTTTAAAGAAGCTAATTTCATCCCATACCGTCAGATGTTTATGTCTCTTGGGTTCAAAAAATGTTCTACGAGCATGAGCCACGAGGCGTGTCCATAAAGGGGTGTCTAAGAAGATAATCACGTCAGCAGCGGGCGCGATAACTTCCTGCGCATGTAAATACGTTCCATCGGATATCCATGAATCCTGTTGTACTGCCTTCTCAACTGCAGTTTTCACGTGTGCACGTACTGCATCTATGTTCGGTGTGTCATAAGGCCCTTTACGTCCTCCTGCTTCAAACCAAAAGGTATCAAGTTGAATATGAGGTATGCCTAACTTTTGAGAAAGTCGTGAAGCAAGCGTAGATTTTCCGCTTCCAGTAATTCCGACTATATCAATCCGCATGCGATGAGTATAACGTTTGGTTGGCGGACCAGGATTCGAACACTACTCCACTACCGCCTTAATACGCCGTATACCGGCAGCTACCGCTTCCTCCTTCTTAATCTTGAACTTCTTCCCGCCTTGGTGAATCTCACTCGTGTTTGATACGTGTGGGCCTCCACAGAACTCAAGTGAGAACGCTTCATCGATCTTTGGATCTGCTTCCGTAGCACCGATAGGGCCGAGAGAGTATACGGACACCATGTCTGGGTACTTCACGCCGAACTCCATCTGCGCACCAAGCTTTTCTGCCTCTTCACGCGGCATCACCGAACGAGTCATCGGGAGATCCTGATAGATGATGTCATTCACAATCTTTTCTACCTCTGCTTTCTGTTCGTCGGTCATTTTCCCTGGAGAAGCAAAGTCGATGCGCAAGCGTTCACTCGTGATATTCGAGCCACGTTGCTTCACTTCTGGACCTAAGACTTTCTGAAGCGCTGCAAGGAGGATGTGGTGGGTAGTGTGGTATTGCACCGTCTGTTCAGCATGGTCGGCAAGTCCTCCCGCAAAGCGCTGTGCGCCTCCAGCACGAGAGGTGTCCTGATGTTCTTTCATCTTCGCCGCTACCGCTTCAGCATTAAGCGTAATACCACGCTCTTTAGCGAGCTCTTCGGTGAGTTCTACCGGGAACCCGTAGGTAGTGAAGAGTACAAAAGCATCCTCTGCCGTTACTTCGTGCTTTGCCGCAAGCTTTTCAAACTCTTTAAGGCCTTGGGAGAGCGTTTTACGGAATTTCTCCTCTTCTTTCGCTAGCTCATCACGAATCTTGTCAGCATTCTCTGCTACGTGCGGGTAGTGATCGGCATACGCTTCGCCATATCCCTTCGCAACGTCAGCCAGCACCGCGTCTTTAATACCAAGACGGTCTGCTTCGCGTATAGCGCGACGAATGAGACGGCGGAGCACGTAGCCGGCCTCGGTGTTCGACGGCGTAATGCCTTCAGCAAGCATGAAAGAGGCAGCTCGCATATGGTCGAGAATAATGCGGAATGCTTTCTTAGTCGTCGCCTCGTCGTCGTATGACTTTCCTGAGCGTTCTGCGATTACCACGCGTGCTGCAGCGAAGATATCGATATCAAATACGTCAGGGGAGTTAATGGTAGCGAAGGTGAGACGCTCAAGTCCTCCTCCGAAGTCCACGTTCTGCTTAGGGAGTGGTTTGAATGAGCCATCGTCCTGCTTCACGAACTGCATGAACACTGAGTTTCCTATCTCTACGAATCGGCCACAGTCGCAGTTCGGATGACACTCTGCGCCCCAGACTGGGTCATGCGGGAGCCCGAAGTCATAGAACACTTCGGAGTCGGGTCCTCCTGGCTCTCCTGCGGGCATCTTGCCTGGCACTCCGGCGCGGCTCCACCAGTTCTTCTTAGCGTCGTACGCAAAGATACGATCATTACCCCGCATACCTTTCTGGTATCCCGCCTCTTCGCTTCCAATGTTGGAATACTCCGCATCAATCCCTTTTGCTTTAAAGAGTTCCTTCCAAATCCCTACCGCTTCAAGGTCTTCTTCCATTCCTGTATCAGCGTCGCCGGCAAAGACGGTGACATAGAGCTTGTGTGGATCGAGCCCGAGGCCCTCTTCTTTAGACGTAAGGAATTCAAAGATCCACGGAAGCTGTTCTTTTTTGAAATAGTCGCCAAGGCTCCAGTTACCGAGCATCTCGAAGAAGGTCGTGTGGCGGTTGTCCCCGACCTCCTCAATGTCTCCCGCACGGAAGCTCATCTGGGAATTCGCGATGCGGTTCCCTGCCGGATGATCCTTCCCCAGGAGGTATGGCACCAAGGGCTGCATGCCAGACGAGGTGAAGAGGGTCGTCGGGTCGTTTCCCGGGACAATAGGAGCAGACGGAATAATCGCGTGTCCGCGTGCTTTAAAGAAGGCGAGATAGCGTGCCCGAACCTCAGAAACGGTCATGAAAGAAAAGATAGCACGACGGCGCGTTCATGGCATATTCTTCGTGCCTTCCCTATAATCACTTTATGAAAAAGAACTGGGGATTTGATGTGCGGGACATGGATACTATGGTGCGACCACAGGATGATTTTTATCACTATGCTGCTGGCGGATGGCTGGCCCGTAATCCTATCCCTGAGTCAGAAGCACGCTGGGGGTCGTTCATGGCCCTCCGGTATGACACCGATCGTCAGCTCCGCACCATTCTTTCTGAGCTTGAAACGATGAAGCGGGTAACGAAAGGCAGTCCCGAGCAGCTCATTCGCGACTTCTATCGCTCAGGCATGGATATGAAGCGCCGTAACGCACTGGGTGCCGCTCCACTTGCGCCCTTTCTAAAGAATATTGAAGGTATAAAGACGCATACAGAGTTACTTACGCAGATAGCGGCGCTTCATCGCATGGGTGTAGGGGTGCTCTGGGGTACTGCCGTAGACCAAGACTCAAAGAACAGTGAGAAGTATCTCCTTCATATCTACCAGGATGGCCTTGGTATGCCTGAGCGTGATTACTATCTCAAGAACGACCCTGAATCCAAGCGTGTGCGCGACGCATACCTTCCCTATGTTGAGCGTGTGCTCCGCCTTATGGGTACAAAACCAGCGAAAGCTGCAGGAGCGGCTGCAACCATACTCCGGATTGAGACCGCACTCGCAAAAGCATGGATGAGCAAGGAGGATCGTCGTGAAGCGGAGAAGGTGTACCACAAGAAAACGGTTCGAGAGCTTGCACGCCTTGCACCGGCTATCGACTGGCCGCGCTATTTCAAGAACACGGGGGCAGGCACCCTTTCATCGGTCATCGTAATGCATCCTGAGTTCCTTGCCGCATGCTCAACACTGCTCACGGAGGTCTCACTTGAAGACTGGAAGACGTATCTTTCCTTCCATGTCACCAATGACTATGCCGGATATCTTTCAGCCACCTTTGTCCGTACGAGCTTCTCCTTCTATGGCACCGTACTCTCCGGTACCAAGGTCATGAAGCCGCTGTGGCGTCGTACCATGAACGCGGTGAATGGGAGCTTGGGTGAACCGCTTGGTCGTATCTATGTACATAAGCACTTCAGTAAGGACGCGAAGTACAAGATGGAACTTCTCGTTGCGGATCTTTTCGAAGCGTACGAAGCACGCCTTAAGAATATCGATTGGATGACGCCAACGACGAAGAAGAAGGCGCTCAAGAAACTCCGTGCTATGAACCGGAAGATAGGATATCCAGACAAGTGGAAGTCGTATGCTGGTCTCACCATTCGTCCGGATGATTTCGCAGGCAATGCGATACGCTCAGAACTGTTTGAGCATCGTCGTGAGATGAAAAAGCTTGCAAAGCCCATTGATAGGACGGAGTGGTTCATGTTCCCACAGACGGTGAACGCGTACTTTGCGCCGAATCTTAATGACATCGTCTTCCCCGCCGCTATTCTTCAGCCACCCTTCTTCAACCTTGAGGCGGACGACGCCGTGAACTATGCGGCCATAGGCTCGGTCATCGGTCACGAAATAACCCATGGATTCGATGATCAGGGTTCTAAGTATGACGAGAAAGGCAACCTTAAGAGCTGGTGGACCTTAGCGGACCGTGCTCGGTTCGAGAAGAAAGCGTCAATTATCGTTAAGCAATACGACGCGTATACCGTTGCCGACGGCGTGCACGTAAACGGTAAGCTCACGCTTGGAGAGAACATCGCTGACCTAGGCGGCATTGCTATCGCATATGATGCCTACCAGCTCCGCCTCAAGAAGACGGGACGCGCCGTGCTCGGCGGGTTTACCCCAGAACAACGGTTCTTCCTGGGTCTGACTCTCTTTGAGCGCGAGAGTGCGCGCCCCGAATATCAGAAGATGCAGGTACTTACCGACCCGCACTCACCTGCGAAGTACCGTATCAACGGGCCTGTTGGTAACGTCCCCGCCTTCTATGAAGCCTTCACGGTCGCTAAGGGGGATGCGCTCTATCGCGACCCCTCAGTGCGGACGACGGTGTGGTAGTAATGTTTCTGCTATCATTTCGTCATACCCTCTATGAAAAACCAAACCCTGATCGGCATCGTCATTATTGTTATCGTGCTCGTCGCGGGCGCCTACGTCCTCACTCTTCCGGCCTCCGCTCCTACTGTGGAGCAAGCAGTAGAGCAGGAAGGGAAACTCAAGGCAGCGAACTTCGAAGGTACGCTCACCGAGGTAAACATGGGGTGTGCCTATGACGCTGAGTGCTATGCGGTAGTCGACGGGAAGCACATAACCCTACTCAAAGGTCGGAATCGAGACGTGAGTGGTCCGGTAGATCTCGATGTACTTGGAGCAAATATTGGAAAGACGGTTGAGGTATACGTGCACGACCTTGGTGACGGCACGTACACCCTCTACGGAAGCGAAGGATTCTACGTACGCCCTAAGAACTAAGTCACCACGCTATCGGCGTCTCTCCGTTCGTTACGAGATAGTCATTCGTCTTGCTAAACGGCTTTGAGCCGAAGAAACCGTTGTATGCGGAGAACGGGGACGGATGTGGTGACTCTATGACCAGGTGTTTGGTGCGGTCTATGTGTATGCCTTTTTGCTTGGCGTAGTTGCCCCAGAGAATGAATACAAGATGTTCGCGCTTCTCAGAAAGCGCTCGTATCACAGCATCAGTAAACTGTTCCCAACCCCTATTCTGATGTGATCCAGCAGTGCGGGCGCGTACGGTAAGGGTGGCGTTCAAGAGGAGGACTCCCTGCTTCGCCCAGCGTGATAAATCGGTTCCACCCACTGATGGCTTTCCCGTATCGCTCTCAACTTCTTTGAATATGTTTTGAAGCGACGGCGGAGCACGCATTCCTTCATTCACGGCAAAGGAGAGACCGTTAGCTTGTCCTGGCCCGTGATACGGATCTTGGCCAAGGATGACCACCTTTACCGCATCAAATGGACACAACTCAAATGCTCGAAAAATAAACTTCGGAGACGGATACACCGTCGTTGACGTATATTCCTCCTTAACAAACGACGCGAGCTCTGCAAAATACAGTTTGTCAAACTCCTCTTTCAGTGCGTCCTTCCACGAGGGTTCTATAGCGACTTTCATGATCGGGAGTATAGCAAAATACGTGTAAAGGCCGCGGCTTGCGTCGCGGCCTTACCAGTGATGCCCGTTACGGGCGTCGCAGCATCGGTTTCGAAATGTACGGATAAATCCAGTATCGGCGAGCATCGGCAGTATAGGCGCGTAACCAGATGCTTTGCCATGCAAACCAAGCATCGATAGCCATCATGCTTATATCTGCAGCAGCCATCGGGCGTACGGACATTTGATCCGTAGTTCGGGAACTAGTCATGTTCAGTCCTCCGCTGTAAGTATGGGCGCGTCCGACAGAAGCACAATGCAGCGGGTGTGTAGAGTATCCTATTCAACACCAAGCTCTTTCTTCAGATTTTCCAGGTAGGGAGCGAGCTTCCGTACAGTTGAGCGTACGGTGGTTTGCGGATGATCTTTCCACTCCCTAGACAATGTTTCCAGCACACGCATGAATAGGTACTGATCAAAAAATAGTTTTCCATCAGGAAAACGAAGGTGAGAGCGGAGAGGATGGTTGGCAGGAATAAGTGCTTCTATATCTGCACTCGTGCTCTCGGCCGGAATACCTAAGGTCATTTTCAAGAATTTTCGTACATTCATGTCCGAGACTCGAGCTCCAGCACGATTTCCTATCGCGGCAATATAGTCAGATAGAGGACGGAATCCTGCGGCACGCGCCTCTTCAAATTCTTCCGCTCGGTTTACTCTCTGATGCGGTACTGTTTCGCTCATATAGCAACTCCTTCCGCTCGAAGCAATTCGAGCTTTGAAGGCCCATTTATGTTGTTATAGCCACCGATTTTTCCATCAGAACGTATAACGCGATGGCACGGTACGGTTTTATCATCGTTATTTGCCATGATGGTGCCCACCGCACGTGCTGCTCCTGGTTTACCTGCCCGGTGCGCAACGAGCCCGTACGTCATCGTCTTTCCTTTCGGGATGCTGCGTACCACCTTCCTGACCCGTTCTGTAAAGTCACTCTTCATAGCTATTTCGCCGCTTTCTTTTTCTTATGAATATCGAGAAGAATCTTCCCCGCCGCCTCCCTATACGTGCAGTGCTCGCACGGTCCGCCACCAAACGAGATACCTACCTCAGGAATCTCATCGCTTGAAAGAGTCTTGCGCATGTCCATGAGTACACCTTCTACCCAGCCATCGTTACCGGTATACGGGATAAGGACGATATCGAACTCAAGTTTTGCATCAAAGGCGTCGACGTCCGACTTTCCATTGGCATACACAAAGTACCCCGTTGATGAGACCTTGAAATCGTTCTGACGGAAGAGCCACTGATATACCTCAAGCTGCTTCTTATATGAGTCGTAGAGATCGTCTTCGGTAGAAGGTCCTATTTTCTTCGAGGTGGCTTTGTAGTCAACGATGATGAGCTCGCCATCAGGCGTCTGCCACACGTCATCGATACCGCCGCGCAGTATAAGATTCGACTCTTTATGATGCGTTTTGATGCCGCGGCGAAGCGCATCGCGCCACTCATCGAGCCGCTCATCTTTCATAGGAACGGCATCAATGCCGTATTTCTTCATGAGAGGGTGCGTGCTGCCTGCGGCACGGTGTATATCGAATTCCCGCTTAAACAGCTCGTCCACAGCGTTATTGAGCGTGAAGGACGGCATGGAGGGGCGCTTCACGCCAAGACGTAAATCAAGGTACGAGCAGCGTTTGCATTCGGTGAACATATCCACCTTGCTGCGACTTATCGTGAACGGTTCTGTCGAAGAAGGGTCGAACGATTTAGACCATTTTGCCATTCCCCCTATTCTACACTGGAGTCTCCAAAGCCTCTATTTCTGCCGCTATGAGGCCGATGCGCTCAGGCGGGATGGCGAGCGCTCGGAGTGCCTCGCGCTTCCCGCGGAGCTGGGCGCTCGTCACAATGCCCTGGTCGATAAGGAGCCGCTTCTCTGACTTACGTAGCTGGGTGAGTGCCGTTACGGGGAATATGCCCGCAGCGATGATGCGGTCGTAGAGGTTCCCTTCGGTCGGGTAACTCCACCCCAAGAGCCCGATGCCAGAACACTTAGCGAACTGGATGGCGGTTTCGGTGAACTTGGTGTTCGTAATAAGAAACCCAGTATCAACGGGACACGTCGCGGAGACCTTCGGATCGCACTGCCAGATATCGTCGAAGCGTGCTTTCACGTAGAGAGCGACCTTAACATCCGTCTTATAGTTCGGGTCGTTATGGTACTTCAACTCAGCCGCAAGGTGCTCATTCCCTCTCGTCGCATACACATCCACCTCATGCGACACGCATTTCCCGGGTATTATCTTGCGCCACTCCACATTCCAGCCTTCTTTCTCAAATAACGCGCTTACAAAGTCTTCAAATGGGTGTCCCGAAGGCCCAAGCTCGAACAATGCACGACGCAAGCTATACCGAGCGGCAACGGCACGCTCCTCGTCGCGCAAAAGCGCGAACGCACGACGATATATCTCATGGGTATCAATGCCCGAGACGATAGTGGATGTGATGACGTGTCCGATACGTTCCGCTGCTTGTGCACTCGCACCAGAACGTCGGAGCGACGCCTCGAGTTTGGATGGATCAAACGGCTCTGTGGTGCCGTCGGCTTTGAGAATGTCAGTCACTTACGTGATTATACCGCCTCCGACGCATTCAGCATCGCGATATATCACCAGTGATTGGCCTGAAGCGATAGGTTCCGGCAGTTCGTCGGTTGGGGTAAAGGTATCGGTAGAGATATGGAACGTGCCGGACACCTTCGGACCATGATACCGATACTGCGCTTCCAAGGGTTCGTTGTTAGTAACTGGGGTGAACCAGTTAGTGTGCTTAATTCGAATAGTTGCATCCTGCACTACCGTCATCTTCTCTTTAGAAACGACCAAAAGATTCTTTGCTATGTCCTTGCGGACCACGTACCAAGGTCCAGGTGCGGCATCAGTGAGCGCCACTCGTTCTCCGAGCGTACGTAAGACCGCGCCATCATGAGTACCGATGGTCTTTCCCTCCCTATCCACTGCGCTTCCTGGCTCAGGATGGAATTCATCGCGAAGGAAGTCATCTACGGACACCGCACCAAGGAAACAGATACCTTGACTGTCTTTTTTCTCAGCCACCGGAAGGTTAAAACGCTTCGCTAGCGTGCGTATCTCGCTCTTCTTATACGTACCAAGCGGAAAGAGCGTCTTTTCAAGCGCTTCCTTTGCGACTGCCCACAAAAAATAGCTCTGATCTTTCTCAGGATCCACACCGCGATATACATGTCCGTCCTTTGCTATGGCATAGTGCCCGGTCGCTATTGCATCAGCTCCCTGCTCCATGGCAAAGGAATAGAACGCTCCGAACTTCACGTCGCGATTGCACATAATGTCAGGGTTCGGGGTTCTTCCCTGGCTATATTCACTCAAAAGGTAGTCGATGACCGATTTCTTGTATGCAGCTGAGGCATCAAGCGTATGAAAAGGGATGAAGAGTCGGGCAGCGACGCGCATAGCATCGCGTCTATCGGCCGCCCAGGTGCAGGTAAGGTTCGGTGGATACCAGCCTTTAATGAATACGCCGACGACGTCCGCTCCCGCCTCTTTGAGAAGAGCTGCAGTTACGGCAGAGTCGACGCCTCCCGAGAGACCCACGAATATACGCTTTCCTTTCACGTTCATGCGCCTGTTATAGCACGCACGGTGTTATCGAAGATACTGCTCCTTATTTTTCTTATGTCCCTCGAAATCTTCCGCATAGTGCACTACTCCTTCTGCATCACTTAAGTAATACAGGTAATCTGATGCAATAGGATGCAGAGCCGCTTGAAGCGCGTCTTTGCCGGGGTTGCCGATAGGCCCTGGCGGCAAGTCAGGGTATTCATAGGTGTTATACGGAGAGTCTATTTCCAAGTCATCGCCCGATGGATGATACGTATCGACGCCCTTTATATACCCGAAGACCGCATCAACCTGGAGCGCCATGCCGATATCAATACGCTTCCACAAGATGCCCGACACGACCTGACGATCTTCACCGACTTTCGTCTCTTTCTCGAGAATTGAAGCCATGATGACGATGCGTTCTTTTGGTTCAGGGGTATCTACTGCTATCTCGCTCCAGACCTCGTCAAAACGGGCACGCATGCGGGTAATTACTTCTTCTGGCGTCACGTCAGCATAGAACGCGTAGGTGTCAGGAAATAAGTATCCTTCCAGAGGTGTTGCGTTCGTAACAAATGTGTCGGTAGCAAATCCCGGAAGCGATGTGCCGAGAATCTCACCCATCTCGCGTACCGTTATGCCCTCGGGGAAGGTGATCCGCACCGCGCGTATGCCGCTATCTCCCGTGGCAAGGCGATAGAGGACTACCGCCACGCCTTGTGGCTCAGTGAAAAGATATCGGCCTGCCTTTACCGACGTATCGACTCCCGTAACGCGAGCAAGTACTTTAAAGAGCACCGCATTCTCTACGATATCTCGATTCTCAAGCTGTGTTGCGGTTTGAGAAAACGTCATGTCTTCATTCACTTCAACCAGAGCACCATGCGGAAATGAGGAAGCAGGAATCAAAAGTATCCATGCCGGAAGCATGACGAAGAGAACGAAGGCGAGTCCTGCATAGAAGCGACCCTTGCGGACGATATGGAGATACAACGCCTCCAGTACGAATGGAAGATACGAGAACAGTACCATACTAGAGCGGAAGGTTTGGCGGCGGCGCCGACGTCGTCGAGCCGATACGTGCGAGGCCTGGAGCCTTTGAGGTCGAGGATGGCACATGATAAATGGTAGCGATTGTTTCGGTAGACATAATCATCCACGGACCGCGATACGGCGGATGGAAGTAAGAACGGGCACGGTATGCCTCAAGCACCTCATGCATTTCTGCACGCTGACGGTGACCACCAATGTCTTCCCAAGGATAGTCATTGAACTTCTCACTCCACAACGGCGCTGGGTTTATCTTGTTGTACTGCTGCGAGATGAACACCTTGAACATGTTCGCCGTGAAGGCGTTCATAGTGCCGTGATACTTATCCGCCGGTGCTGAGTAGATAGAACGAATACCCACATCAAATGCAGGTTTATCGATATTACGTTCAACGGCACCAATGAGTTCTTTCTGGAACTCGTTTGGGTTTGGGAAGCCTTCGACTTCTTGAACGTGGCCTTCTGCGTCAACGGTTTGTCGACGATTAACGGTCTTTGCGCGCAGCGCTTCTATGACTTCCCGACCCCTTTCACGCCATGAGTAGGGTTTCCCATTGTCTGGATTTATCCGTCCACGATACTTTTCTCCTTTGGTCTCGCGAATGATGATTTGAGTCCAGAGCTGTTCTCCGGGTCCGAGCGAACCAAAGAGCTCAAGAATCTGTGCGAAAGGATCAGAGATCTCTTCCGGCTTATCACCAGGCTTATCAAGACCAAGGTCTACATAGGTACGAATCGGGAACGGATCATCGAGACCGTACGCATATTCGCAGGCAAACATCTGATATGGCTCGTGCAGAGGGTCACGCAGTCGCGCGTAGTCCACCGCTTCGATGAGTTCAATTTCAGGGTACTGCGCGTACATGTAGCTCTCAAGTGCCCGACGCATGTTCTTGCGCGTGTTGATGTAGAAATGAATGTTGCCTTCTATCGAAGCAAGCTCGAGCGACCACCAGGGGCGCGTACGACCCCACCAGTACTTCTTGAGCCACGTACCCGTTCCCGGGCCTATGTTAAGAGACGCGAGGACGGTCTCCATTGCACGCGGCGTCTTGTTTATCTCACGCGGGATGCGCATCTCGAGCAGCACGAATGGATTCTTATAATTGAAATTCATCTGACGCATGTTCATGAACCGCATCAACGCAAAGCGTCCGAGAACGATAGGAAGCCAAATGGGGCCAAGCGTGAGGAGCATATCCCAGTTCTGCGCGCTTTGAACTGGCGCTTGCGCGGCAAACACACCAGCACAAATGAAATAGACCAGTATAAGGAGCCAGCCGGGGACGATGAATCCGCCGCTTTCGTTTGAGGACTCCAGCATCTCATGGAGTGCATGAAGCCCGGGGAGCTCGAGCTCACCGGTACTGTGTCCGCCGCCGCCTGATGACATAGGGAAAGTATACCGTACGTATATAACGAATTGCGCCCCACCAGGTGGTGGGGCGCCTTATTCCGAAATTGCTTCCGA
>DAORIN010000005.1:0-13792 GCA_035438545.1 Minisyncoccota bacterium
TTCTCAATTTCAATACCTGTTTCTGATAGAAACCCGAACGCTTTGTACCAATAGTTGAGGCGATCAATACCGAGTCCTTTCTGGTCCCCGAACCCGCCACCCACCGTATAGAAATAGACGTCTGAGGATACCGCAATGGCGTGACGCATGTCGGTAGCGCCGTGCGCTTTCCAGTCTTTGAATATAGAAGGCTTTGAAGGATCGTATGGGTTCGGGAGTGAAATGGATCCCGTTGAGACTATCGCCTTCTCTGCGGAGATAATGCCGTCATTAAACGCACCCGCCGCAATCATTGGCTTCACGATAGACCCGGGAGTATAGAGACCGGAGACGGCGCGATCCAAGTACGGCTCACGCGAATCATTGTTATAGGACACAATAGTGCCGTGATCTTTTCCTGAAGAGAGTACGTTCGGGTCATACTCGGGGTATGACACGAGCGCGAGTATCTCACCCGTCTCTACATCCATGAGAATGCCTGAGCCGCCTTTGAACGGAATCTTGTCCGCAAGTTCCTTGATGGCGCCCGCAAACGCTTCCTGCACACGTGCATCAATGGAGAGCATGAGGGTCTCTCCGTTTTTTGCAGCGACAATGGACCCTTGCGACTCTATGGTGCCGCGTGCGTCTTCTTCGACTAAGAGAGTACCGTTTACGCCCGCGAGCATGCCATTGAACGCACGCTCAATTCCCGCCACTCCTTCAATCTCAGTCTCATAGTAGTTACCGGATTTATCTTTCTCTGGATAAGAGACATACCCGAGAATATGACCGTAGCCGGGAGAGGCGAACACACGCTCGGGGAATCCTTCTTCTCCAGCCTCATTCCACGCAAGCGGCGTCCCGTTACGGTCAGTGATTGCCCCCCGTTCAGCGAATATCACTTCAGGACGCAAGCGATTACGCTCGCTCTGCGCAGCATACGCTGAACCCTTCACCAATTCTAGGTTTACGGCTTGAATAATAAGCACGAGGATGAGAAGCGCGACGCCACCCCCAAGACCAAAGAAGGTAGTACGCGATACAGGACGCTCAAGACGTCCTTCAAGCCGTGCAGCATCAAAGTCAGGAAGGTTTGAGGAATCAAGGAATATCTCATCAGGAGCGAGCTCCCAATCCTTACTACTTCGCCGTCGCTTCCCTATCATCCCCCTATAATACGTGCTTTAAGAAAACGGCGCACGAAGAGCGCTACGACTGATATCAGAAGCCCTGAAATGCTTGCTACGGGAAGAAACGAGGCAGCGGGGGTGTAGTAGGCAAGGTCCGTAACTATCCCGCTGATGAGGGCTATAGGCGGAAACACAATGCTTGCCGCTGCCACAAGCACGAGTGTTACCGCAAACGGAAACAAAAAAGGTGAAAGGAGCGCCGCTACGACCAGTACCCCTTTCATCATAGGGACGGAGCAGCGACTACGCTCACACTCGTCATCGTGAACGGGTTTGCCATAGGACGAATGCGCACTAAGGAGCGCGGCGACGATGCGTTGCTTTCAATCGCTACGACCACTCCCATCGGAAGCGCGCCGGGGCCGGGGATATATACCATGTCTCCCTCAACCACGCCTGACTCACGCGGCACATCAGCTTGAAACGCACCCCCACCAAGACCGTAGAGGGTAATAGGTACACGAGCCTCCCCTACCCATCCTTCCGTTGCGCGACCACTTGAAGAGTAGAGAGCAACACGAGCGCTTCCAGCGCTTACGCTTTCAAGAGTCCCAACCGGTATTCCTTTTGAAAAAGCCTGCATGCCTTCGTATAGTCCTTGATCGGTTCCTTCGCCAAGGATAAGTACATCGTACGGAGACAGCGGGGGGCGGGCTACTACGCCGGCAACAATTCCTCTTGTTTCGTCGTCACTATTTTCCGTGAGTGCACGATTCTCGTTACGAAGCGTCTCGTTCTCTGCTTCAAGGGCGAGCACTCGTGCTTCAAGCGTTGCTGCGTCTTCAGTACGATGCGCCTGTCCGGTAAAAAAGTTCCCAAGATTCCATAGGGGCGTAAAGAGCGCCGTAAACACTCCTGGAAGTGCGAGGCGCAGCACGATGAGTATAAGTATGATGACACCGGCTCCTATAGCAACGATGCTCTGTTGCGGAGACAGGAACGATTTAGGCCTGCGGAAGTATTGCGTCTTCATTGAGGAATATGCCACCCCAGATTCTTGGGTCTTCGGTAATGATGCCCGTACCGCGCACGACAGCGGTCAACGGGTCCGTCGCTACATACACCGGCACGCCGAGCATCTTTGAAAGAAGTTCAGGAAGGCCACGCAGGAGCGCGCCACCACCAAACACCGTGACGCCACGTTCAAGCACATCCGAGAGTAGCTCGGGCGGGGTTGATTCAATCACCTCCTTCATTGCCTCCATCAACTTATCCAACGATGGCTGGAGCGCGTCACGAATATGAGCATCGGTGAGTGTAATCTCACGAGGAAGACCCGTGGCAAGATCGCGTCCACGTACTGCCTGCGAGAGCGGTGCGGAAAGCGGTAACACGGCACCAATGCCAATCTTCACATCTTCTGCGGTCTTCTCACCAATAGCGAGTTGGAATTCGCTTCGTACAAAATCAATGATGTTCTCGTTGAACCGGTCCCCTGCTACCTGAGAGCTCTTTGAAGCAACGGTGCCGCCAAGCGCGATGACCGCAATGTCAGTGGTGCCGCCTCCGATGTCGAGTACCATAGTGCCGACAGGCTCGGTGACCGGAAGCTTTGCGCCAATGGCGCCTGCCATGGTTTCTTCAACGATAAATACTTCACGAGCGCCTGACGCGAGCGCTGCGTCGCGTACCGCTCTTGATTCAACGTTGGTTACGCCGGTAGGGACTCCCACAACAACGCGCGGGCCAAACAAGCGTGCTCGATCTCCCTGTGCTTTTCGTATCAAATAGGCCAACAACTCTTCTGTTACTTCAAAGTCAGAAATAACACCATGGGAGAGTGGACGCACCGCACGCACGTGTGGCGGCGTCTTACCAAGCATCACCTTTGCTTCGCGTCCAATAGCGACCACCTGCCCCGTCTTGTCATTCACGGTCACCACAGAAGGTTCGGCAATAACGACGCCGCGCCCGCGCACATACACGAGTGTGTTCGCCGTTCCCAAGTCGATACCAATATCGCTGGAGAAGAGAGAGTTCTTCGAGATTCGCTTTTCTTTTGCCATATTAGAGCGCAAGTAATTCTTCGCGGGTCACCTTCTTCATTTCTCCCGTTGCACGGTTCACGAGTTCAACCATACCCGTAGCCACCGTCTCCTTTCCGACGTTCACCCGCCATGGAATACCGATAAGGTCGCTGTCAGCGAACTTCTCTCCCGCGCGTGCATCGCGATCGTCATACAGAACCTCGCTCTTCTTACTAAGGTCGTTGTAGAGCGCATCGGCAAACGAAGTCGCGTCCGCGTCATTAGTCATAAGATTCAAAAGATGGAAACGGAATGGCGCAACACTTTCTGGCCAGACGATACCTTTGTCGTCTGAAAGAATTTCAACGATGGTTCCCAATACGCGTGTTGGGCCAATGCCGTAAGAACCCATCATCACCGGAAGACGAGCGCCCGTTGTGTCAGTGTACGTAAGCCCAAGTGGTTCAGAGAAGCGCGTGCCGAGCGTAAATATATTTCCTACTTCTACCGATTTCTTTTCAACCAATTCGTCCTTAGATAGACCAAGTGACGCGAGCGTTTCATCTGTATACACCTCTTGATTTACCGCTATTCCCTTACCTTCATGGACATAGATGGTGTCTTCACCAGCATCAGTAAGTGTTTGAAATTCTTCGGAGAATGGACTAAAGATGCCACCTGATGCGTACGTTGGGTACGTGACGGCGCCGAGACCAAGACGAGCGAATACTTTTATATATGCCGCACGCACTTCAGCATACGCAGCAGCGTGCTCAGCCTCATCTTTTGAGAAGGTGTAGAGATCTTTCATGAGGAACTCTTTTCCGCGCATCACGCCTGACTTGGCGCGCATCTCATTGCGGAACTTGTTCTGAAACTGATACGCCTTGAGTGGAAGATCACGATACGACGACACATGGTCGGTCATGATACGCGTCAGCGGTTCCTCGTGCGTAATAGCAAGGCCGGTCTGTCCACCGCTTTTGAATTCAGTCTTGAACCAATTATCAACCTTATCGTCATCCCATCGGTCAGTACGGCTCCAAAGATCTTTGTCTTGAAGCGCGGTCATTACCAGTTCTTGTCCTCCTATCGCATCCATCTCTTCACGGATTATTTGAACGATTCTGTTGAGAGTCCGTAGTCCAAGTGGGAGATACGAATACACACCTGCCATCTCCTTGTGGACGTAGCCGGCGCGAATGAGGAGCTGCGCGTTTTTCGCAGATTCGTCTGACGGCGCCTCTCGGCGCGTTTTCGTGAAAAGCTTACTTTGCCGCATTACCCGGACAGTATAGCCCCGGGACCCTTAGGGGGCAAAAGCAAACTGGCCTCCCCTTTCGAGGAAGCCAGTCCGGACTGGTCGGCGCGGTGAACGCCTACTGGGTCGCTTCAGATTCGTTCACGCGAGCTATCGCCTCAGCGACGGTCACACGCCAGTATTCCTGCACATCACTGCGACAGTTGTTCAACTCGACTTCAACATGCTGCGAGGGACGCACATCGCTTGGCGCTCCGGTCACCTGAGTATCCGGAAACAGCCAGGCAACGTACTCCTGACACCACGCGTCAGCCTCTGGGGAGAGGGCAACGGCGGTGCGCGGCGGTGCTTCAGGTTGTCGGGTTGTCTGGGCGTGCGCCGGCTGCGTAGAGACAAGTGCCAGCGCGAACAGAATTTTTTGAAAGGTCTTCAAGGGTGTTCCCCTCTCTACGGAGCATCATTGCTCCGTATCTCTGCGTTTTTTAGGTGCAGAGTCACCGTGAACGTATTATATCTAAATATACCTATTTGTCAAACTAGACGAACGCTTTCCACAGATCAGAAGCAGTGACCACGAGCATGAGGAGGATAAGGAGCGCGAACCCGCCGGTGTTAAGCGCGTTTGCGACCCCGTTAGGAATTGGTTTGCGGGTTATCGCTTCGATAATCACAAACAAGAGACGTCCCCCATCAAGCGCCGGTACCGGAATGATGTTGATGAGCGCGAGGTTAATGGAGATGACCGCCATCAAAGAAAGGAGTGCGGCAAGGCTTGTGTCTGACGCAGTGCCCACTGCTCCCGCTATACCAATAGGGCCCGATACTTGAGAGAGGTCTGCAGTAAAGGTGAAAATGCCGCCGAAGAAATGAATAAGGCCGACAGCAACCTGCTGGGTGACGTTCCAGGTGAGCACGGCTCCTTCAATGGGTGCCTGCCACCACGGCGTCGTTACGGTTCCTACTGCTCCTATCCCAATACCAAGCGCCAAACGATCAGGATCGGTAGGGACGATAAGGGTTTCAGGGTGTGCAGTGAGAGTGACTGGTTCTCCAGCGCGTAGAACGGAAAGTACCACGTCTTCCCCGTCGCTTTCTGCGATAAACGCGGTGAAGGCGTCAGCGTCTGCACCGGTAAAGGTAGTAGTGTCGTAGGAAGCGCTTCGAATGATGTCCCCTTCTTTAAGACCTGCGTCTGCTGCGGGAGAATCTGCCACCACTCGCGCTACCGCAAGTGCTGCGTCCTCGGCTAATGGAATCTCAGCATCAGAAAGACCGCGTGGTAGGCCTATGGCGAGCGTGAGCGAAAGGAGTGCCCATGCGAATACTATGTTCATCGCAATGCCTGCAATGAGGACGAGCGCTTGCACGTAGTGCGGCTTTGATACGAATGAGTCCGTCGCCTTTACTCCTCCTTCAGCGCTCTCATCTTCACCGAAGATTTTCACAAACCCGCCAAACGGCAGCCAGTTCAAGGTGTACTCAGTCCCGTTATGCTTCCAAAAGGTCCACGCACGTGGCGGGTACCCGATACCAAATTCATCCACGCGCATACCCGCCCACTTAGCAGCGAAGAAGTGGCCAAGCTCATGCACCACAATGAGTGCGACGAGTACCAGTATGAAAATAATGATGGTCATAGATGCAGGCCTTGGCTCTGTTTATCGCGATTCTCGCTAATCTCTATTCCCTTCGGATACTTCTCTATATATACCACCGTGCCGTCAGTCATAACGGCTTTGTATAGTTTTGACCCTGCCCACTTCGGTTTCTCGTGCTTCACGGTAGTCCAGCTATCTTCACCATCGACATTGATGTTCGTGAGGAGTTTAACGATTTTGCCTTCGAGCGGGTTTGGATCGACGTCTTGATGTATTTCACACTCAATGGTGCCGCCATACGCTTGAGCAACAATTGATTCATGCGAGTGAATACCCTGTTGCCATATGCGAATGCGGTCACCTCGTTCAAATACTTCGGACACGAGAAGGAACTCACTCTCGTGGATGTTGTGAGCGTCCTGGCGCGCTTTATCTTCCCCACCACTCTCAAAGTTTCCCCCGGGCTCGTGCATATCGATTAGCTCGCTATCTCGTCCTGCTTCTTCTTGAGCGCCGCATCAAGTGCTGCGTTTCCGGCATCAATATGCTTTTGCACTTCTTCCTTGAGACGCTTCAGTTCATCTTCTCCCATACCCCCTTCTTTCTCAGCAGCATCCAGGGCCTTGAGTGCGTCAGTGCGGTGCCCACGAAGCGTCACGCGTGCCTGTTCCAACTTATCGCCGGCAACTTTCTGGAGCATGGTGCGGCGCTCGGCCGTGAGTTCGGGGAAAAGGACACGGAGTCCCTGATCGTCTGAAACGACGGAGACACCAAGATCTGCTTCAACGATAGCCTTCTCAACGGCTTTCCCCAGCGTCTTATCCCACGGCACGATGCGTATAGTACGAGCGTCTTCTACCGTTACGGAACCAATCTCACGCAACGGCGTGCGCGTACCGTATGCTTCCGGCTTCACCCCATCTAAAAGGACAGCAGATGCGCGTCCAGTACGAATGGTTGAAAACTCTCGAGAGAGCCATTCTTCTGCTTCTTTAATATCTGCCTTTAGTTTAGAAAAGTCGTATGCCATAGATACGGGCAGTATATCATCGGCGACGTGAGTATGTAGGAGCAACCGGCGCACGCCTTCCTTTACGAATATCAAGAATAAGACGTCCCTTCTCTACGTCGACTCCCGTGATGCGACCATCAAGCACAAGATCAGAAGGAGCTGTCGGGAACTGCATGCCTTCAGGAAGAGGAAACTTAACCCCTAGACGTAAAGTATCACTGCGAGATGGTGAGAATTTATGGAGGAATTGATTCTTTTTACGACTTACCTTTGCGTAACCATATACCCATGTGACCCCGTCTTCGACAGAGGGCTTGTTCCTTCGATCCGTAAACTCTACTTGAATACCCTTTGGTAGATTAATTGGTCCTTCTTTCTGCATTTCGGCACCGAGATTATCAAGTGTTTTCATGCCTTTCATGGCGCGTTCAGTACGTCGTATGAGCTCTTCGCGTGCAAGTGCATGTTTCAACACATCATCAAGGTGCTCGCGTGCCTCTTCTGAAACTGCTGCTATGAAATCATCACCTGACAGTGCACGTGTCTCATCTGAAAGTTGGATTCCAACGACATCAACCGCATATCGCTCTGCAAGCAAATGAGCAGTCTCTGGCGTTAGCTCTTCCCCTTCTCGTTCGCGTTTGGACAATTCTGCGAGAAACGCAATTGAACGCAACCCAATAATACTTGAGTAATCTCGAAGCGGCGAAGAAAGATACGCATATTGTCCTCCGTAATACAGATTGCCTCGGGGAGTAGTGCTTTGCTCGATAACGGGAGGCTCGCCTGCTTTTGAAACTGCATTGCGGTACGTGCCTAGCGCCATTTCTTGAAGACGTTTCATCTGAGGATTACCACTTCTCTTGAGTCGAGTAAATGCTTCAGCTGAAGCTCGATTGAAAAGCATGTTCGCAGTAGCTACTATTTCGTCTGAATCTTCAAGTGCATGAGGTTGGCGCTCAGAATTCTTACGAATGAGCTTACGTTGATTCAGTGCATCCATAACCTGACCAAACGTATTCCATGCTTTTGCGTATGGCTCGTTCGACTCTCCCTCTCCATCAAGAAGAGCATCGGCTTCGTCATGATCGAATGTCTTACCAACTTGTATCGCGGTGGGCGCAAATCGTATACCTCGTATTTCTACTTCCCCGTCGGGCCCAAGTTTCGCATCAAAAATGAGTGCAAAAGCACGTCGATCTACCCCTTCATCCAAACTGCCAAGCGCCGTAACCGCTTCCGGAAGCATAAGTATCTTGCGTCCAGGGATGAATATACTGGCGCTACGCTCAGACGCTCCTCTATCGAGTGCGCTTCCTGCAGGTACGAGGAGACGGGGATCTGCAATATGAATACCTATCTCGTGCCATCCTTCACCACGTGATGACGGACCGATAGTAAAGGCATCGTCGCGTATTCCTGTACCGCGTGCATCAACCGCGAGCGTAATACGTTCTCCATTTCGAAAGTCTTCAATACCCCCAATGCCAATCTCGTGAGTAATTTTCGCTTCCATTTCTTGTGCGCTTGCTCTACTTATCGCTTTTCCTGCAGCACGTTTCGGGACTCCATACGCACGCATGAGAGCATTAACCTGTTCACGCTCTCCACGTCGTAACATTTCTGCATTTTTATTATGCTGCTCAATACCAAGGTTCGTGAGCACGCTGAGCTCAGCTGCCTCATATAAGCTCATGGTGTCCTCCGGACTAGGCTCGCCCGTTACTTGCATGGTGTTACGGTCAAAAACAATATAAGAGCGATTTTCAACCAGCTCTTGTATCTGCTGTTCACTCATCCCTTTCACAACAGGATCTATCGAAAATCTGAATTTATCGAGCGTGCCATCTGCATTAAATGCGCGCACTACAAAACGGAGCTCTGGAGTGGTGGTACCGTCTCTATACTCGAGACGACCAAGAACAGTCGAACGTCCTTCATAAGCGACTTCTGCAGCAACTACTTCGTATTGCCCTTCGCTGGGTGCGAGCACAATCTCATCGCCTGGCAGCAGGAGAAGCTCGTCTGCATTTGCAATATACCGGCGCTCAGTACCAACACGTGCAAAGAATCCACCTTTTGAATACTCAACGGGATAAAATTCTTTGTGTTTTTCTTTGTCTTCCGATACTGGACGCTCTTCTTCAAGACGACTAAGTGCTTCAACTTCTCGGTTTTTTGAATGTTCCTGAGTGGAAGACTTTTCAAGTTTTCCAAACCACTCTTCTGGCCAAGGACGAGAGTAGTCTATCAATTCACCACTAGGCTCCGTATCATCATTTGCTGGTGATATGACTTCAACTACTTTCCCAATATATATTGCAATATTGTTAGTAAAGTTTTTTCGGAGTGTCACCGATTTCCAATCAAACTCGATTGTCGATCCTGCAGGGTACAACTGCGGATCATCAACTTCGATAAGTACAGGTTCCTTGCCCACCTCACACACTTTAAGAAGGCGTTCACCGGCGCGACGTCCTTCTTCATCTGTCAGGACCGTGACTCGCATCCTTCGAATCGGACGCTGCTCGTGAGGATTAAATGCGCCGCCTTCCGTTTTCATACCTTCTCTATTATACGAGCGCTGCAACGCGCTCGGCCATGTCCGTCACTATCGGATAGAGCACTTCGCGTGCGTCGGGGACATTTGCTTCTATAAAAGCGACTATCTTCTTTTCGTCCCCTTCAGCAAGAACTTCTTCGAAGGCACTGAGTTGCTCTTCAGGAAGCGCTTCAACGACGGCAAGCGCTATGGTGTCGAGAAGTGCCGTCTCAAGGTTAGGCACGAGCGACGCTGCGCCTGGTGGGAGCACTATCGAGAGGAATGCAGGAGAGGTAGTCATATTAGAATTGTGGCCAGTCCTGAGACACTGGCTGTCCGTTCTGGGTAAGTTCGTGTCGCACACCGCCTGCTTCGATAAACACCACTTCCCCTTGAGGAGTAAGTTCGATACGGTCCCCGTCTTGAAGCATTGCAGAACGATTCTCACCTTCGTTCATCTTCCAGAAGCCAGTGAGTTGCGCGAATCGTTCTGAAATCGCCAGTGGGTTTTCGTTCCCTGCAAGACGTTCATATGATTTAGGATCTGTGTACCGCATCGTACGGAAGAACCGGTAGAACATATGGTTTGCACCGCGCGCCGTTGCCTCAGCGACGACGCGTCGTTCTGGGGTCACTTTCCCAATGACAGGTGCGCGGTACGTAGGAAGGGTCGGACTCGACGGCACCTCCGCCGACGATGCGACGAAGAGTACGAGTGCTGCGGTTGCGACACGGCGCACCCCCGCAGACATCTTCGCAATCGTTTTGCGTATACGCTCTGCACTTGCCTGTTTCTTTTCAGACATAAGCGCTTCATGTATGACATTGAGTCGTTCAACATCGTCAACGACAAACGAACGGAGTAGGTGTGCGCGGTCTTCTTCGCTTATCCCTTTTATACGATCCAGCTCTCTTTTAACTCGCGGCAATGCCTTCTCATATTCAACATTTGCTTTGTAGAGATCTGCCACTGACGCTTGCTTATTCCAGAAGTTAAATGAGGTGACAAAGTAGGCGTTACGCACCCCGAGAACCATAGTCTTCTGATAGTTATCTACGAGATCTTCCATGCGCGCGAAAGGAGATGACCTAAGCGCTTCGTTCAGTAAGTCTGCCGCTGATGTAGATGTATGTTCTTTCTCAGCAAGAATTTCTCTCGTCCGTGCTGTCGGCACATTATCTTCGTAGTTAAAAGGGTCATCGGAAAATTCGTCATGGACGACATAGTCGTCCGACGCTTCCACACGGAGTTTTTGTGGCACTGGAGGTTCTTCCGAAGACGTTCCATTCATACTCAATCGATAAAATAGTAGCACGTGGTAAAGAAAGGGCGCGGTGTTACCACCGCGCCCCAACCCTAACTTCGGATCCGCGAGATGCTAGCTTGCGGCGGCGAGAGGCATTTCATCCTCAACGTCGTCTCTTCGGCCCCGTTGTTCACGGCGCAGTCTAGCAAATGTTGCACGCGGGTTTTCACCCGCATCCACTCGACGCAACCGGCCCCCTTCATTGCTGAAGCGCCAAATCGCGTTTTCGTTGAGCATGCCAGCCACGAGGATCGACCCACCGGGTTTCACCTCGATTAGATGGTTGGTGCGGGTAAGGACTCCGCCGCTCCGAGTTTTTGCAGTCCGGATCTTGCGAACCAGACCACGAGCACCACTGTCCACAGAGAAAGCACCGTGTTCCCAGTCACGCTCACCTTTACTGAGCATTTCCAAGAGGGCAGCTTCCTGCTGTCTCGCATTTCCCGGCAGCCCTGTCTGGACGATGACAAGGACTGCCTTTTCCCCTTCAACAGGGGCAACAATTAGGTGCCGGGTCCCGCCAGCTTCGGTCCGGATAGTCTGCACTGACCCGGAAGCAGCTTGCACGAGGCCCCTTTTGTTCGCACGCGTGATAGGAGAGCTTTCCCCCTGCCACGCTACTTGCCCGCGGTTACGCGGGACGATCACCTGCTTGTCTTCGATCACGAGTGGGCGATGTTGCGCGCCCACCAAGATCCCCCGAGAGATAGCTGGGGGGCCTTGCACCTCAAAACTTCTGTTCAACTCGTTGGACAGAAGCTCTGGAAAGTTGATGCCATCACGAATTTCGCCGGTCTCGCCATTAAGGGCACACATGTTGAACTGAGCCATGGTTAGGCTCCTTTCTGCTGTCGGTGGGTTGTCAATCTAGTGTCTTCCGTACCTCCCACATTGGCACGGACTAGAACCATTTCAGGCTCAGACTTATTATCACATTATTGACTATTTGTCAATGTTTCGTGGGAACGTAATAAGGAGATGCTCAAAGATAGCTTTTAGCGGTGCCGAACGCTCATGGAGAATGGGTATGAAATGATCGAGGTCAGAAAGGAACGCCCGCACGCTCGGGTCACCCCGCTTTGTGTAGACTGCTTTCGCGAGACCGTTTGCAAGCGCGAGTGCGTCGGTCCGTGCTGCCTGCTTCTCTTCTGGCTTATCTGACTTTGCACGGTCGAGAAGCTTTCCTATAAGCTTCTCTCGTTCCTCTGCACTTCCCTTCAGGAAAGCGTGGACTGATTCAGGCACTGCTTCTCCTTCCCCGCTTTCCGGAAGCTTAATGAGACGTGAACGGAGCGTCGGAATGATGACACCATCACTCGGGACAATGAGGACGATAGTAGTTCCCTCTGATGGTTCTTCAAATACTTTTAGGAGTGCGTTCTGTGACTCATGAAAGAGACGCGTTGCTGCAATAACAATGAGTTTTTTATCTCCACGGCTCGGGACGCGGCTCACGAGCTCCGTAATCTTACGTGCTTCTTCTACCGGAAAGAGTCCGTAGCGGAGCACTACCACGTCAGGGTTACCTGCAGCTTCAAGATGGAGAACGCGCGCGCCATACTCGAGCGCGCGCTGTACTCCTTCTTCTGTATCGCCCACTACATAAAAGGCGTGATGATTCATTGCGCTATCGCTTTGAGATGATGCTCTTCTTATAGGTATCAAGATGCTTCAAGGCAACCCCAGTGCCACGCGCGACGCAGTAGTAGGCGTCAGTCGCAAGCTTCGCTTCAACGCCTGTGCGACGGAACACGAGTTCTGGCATGTTACGCAGCTGGCTTGTGCCTCCCGTAAGGATGATGCCGTTATCAATGATGTCTGAAGCAAGCTCTGGTGGCGTCTCTTGGAGCACTTTACGAATCGCATTCATCATCTCACGGAGCTCACGATTGCACGCCGTCACTATCTCATTCGTCTTTAACTCCACCGTGCGTGGAAGTCCTGACACGAGGTCGCGTCCCTTTACGGGCATCACCAAATCTTCTGAGACCGGTACTGCTGAACCAATAGTTATCTTAATTTCTTCTGCCGTCTTATCTCCTATAGAAAGGTTGTACTGCTTCTTTACGTAATCAACGATGGCTCTATCAAGCGCGTTCCCTGCCACCTTCACTGAGGTTGATGCCACGATTCCACCAAGCGAGATCACGGCAACGTCGATAGTGCCGCCCCCAAGGTCAGCAACCATGCGTCCAGAAGGTTCTTGAATAGGAATGCCTGCACCAATAGCGGCAAGAATGGGTTCCTTCACGACAAACGCGTCGGCGGCTCCTGCTTTCACTGCCGCTTCAATCACGGCGCGCTTCTCAGTTGACGTAACACCAGCAGGCACTGACACGAGCACGGTTGGTTTAAAGAAGTTCCACTTCCCCAATGCCTTACGCATGAAGTAGCGAAGCATCGCTTCGGTGACGCGATAGTCCGCGATGACCCCGTCTTTCATAGGGCGATACGCAATGATGGAGTCAGGCGTGCGGCCAATCATCTTCTTCGCTTCAACACCTATGGCGAGCACTTTGTTGTTTTCCGTAGAGACCGCGACTACCGACGGCTCGTTCAGTATCACTCCCTTTCCAGGAAGGAACACGAGCACATTGGTCGTGCCTAGGTCGATGCCTAGTTTCGGCGAGAAAAATGCCATTTCCCCCACATCATACCGTGCAAGGGGCCGAACCTCAAAAACTGTGTAAAACCGAGAGCGATGTTAGAATGCGCACATGCCAAAAGATGACCTCAGTTTCATCGTTAACGGAGGGAAAACCTTCTCCGGGTCCATACTCACCAACCGCTCCAAGAATGGCGCGGTGAGCCTGTTGGCAGCCTCCCTCCTTAATAAAGGAACGACCACTCTCCATAACGTGCCGAAGATTGAGGAAGTGAACCGTCTCCTTGAGGTTCTCTCTTCTATTGGAGTTGAGGCGGTCTGGGACGAT
>DAORIN010000006.1:0-13663 GCA_035438545.1 Minisyncoccota bacterium
GCCGGTGCCGAAGAGTGTTGAGGTGGCAATGGCCGTCACATTCCCCGTCGCACCCGTCGCATTGCCAAGAATGGTATTCGCCGCAATCTGCGCGAGCTTGGTGAGAGCAACACCGTTGGTGGCAAGACTGATGGTTGAGTTCGAGCCGCCGATCAAGGCACCGATGGTGCCGGTGGTGGTGAACTCTCCTGACGGGGTGAAGGTGGTGGTCGCAACCGATGAGAGCGCGTTGGTGCCGTTGCCATAGAGGAGTTGGCCGGAGGTGAAGGTGCCCACACCGGTGCCGCCGCCTGCGACCGTGAGGGTGCCGGAACGCGACGGGGTGAACGTGAAGGCGCCTCCGGTGTTCGTGATGTTGAGGCCGATGGTGACGCCGTTGTTGGTAGCGGAGGAGGTGGCGAAGGTGATAGCGCCCGTCTGAGCTACCCCGCCACCGGTTTGCTGAATGGAAGCGACGCCGTTGTTGATGGATGAGGTGGCGACCCACGTTGGTACCCCACCGACCAAGGCGAGCACTTGGCCGTTTGAGCCTGCAGAGGTGGTTGAGATTGCACCCGTGCCGTTTCCAAGGAGAACGGTGTTCGCTTGAAGATTGCCCCAGCCCGTGCCGCCACGCGCAACCGAGAGCAGACCGGTCCATCCGAGCGTGAGGTTCTGTGCTGAGATGGAGCCGGTGACATTCGTATCGTTCGTGACACCCTGCACGACGTTGCTGTTCAAGCGGCCGGAAGCCAAGGTTCCGATCCACGTCGGCATAAACGTGTGCGTATCACCGGCTGACGTGATGATGAGGCCAAGGTTCGTATCAGAGGATGTCGCAAACGTCTGCGAGGAGCCGGTCTGGAATGTGGAATACTGCGCGCCGATAGCGGTGATGCCGCCGCCCGCTCCTGCGTCCGCCCCACAGGTAAATTGTCCTGTCGTCGAATTCCACAGAAGTTTGTCGCCTGAAGCCGAGCAGGAGGTGAGGCCTGCGCCGCGGAATGCGCCGTTTACGGTGAGGTTCGTCGTCGTTGCATTCGTCGAAGAAGCGTTCGTCGCAAAAATGCCGGTAAACGTCTGCTGAGCGCCCCATGTGTTAGCGGTCGTCGTACCGAATGCGAGCGAGATCGCATCAACCGTGCGGACAAGCGGGTATATAAAGGAGAGCGCGTTTTCGTATCCTGCTGTGGCGTGATTACCCCAAGAGAAGGCGGTGTCCCACTGCGTCGTTGAAGCAACGAGCGGAATGACGTAGCCGCTTGTAAGCGAGAAGGCTCCGGTACCGGCCGTATAGGTGAGTCCGGTCGCGCTCGATGAGAAGAGGCTGCGCGCAACGCTGGCAAAGTCGCTGATGGTGGACGCAAGCTGGGTGCCGGTGTGGTTCGTGCGATCCAAGTAATACGTACCCTGTTGGCCGTCGAAAGTTCCGGTCCAATCGCCAGAAGTCGTGAGTACGCCAGTGTTGGTAATGACGCCGGTCGCCGGCACATACGAGATACCTGCTCCAGCGGAAAGCGAAGTGGAAGAAATCTTATTATTGAAGGTAGTGAAGTCCGCTGCGGAGACGTAGCCATTAGTGCCAGTAGTTGCCTGCGTGATGGTAAACGAACCGGTGGATGGGTTATACGAGAGCGGTGCAGACGCCGAAAGTGACGTAGAAGAGATTTTGTTGTTGAAGACGCTCCAGTCAGCTGAAGAGAGGACGCCGCGGTTAGTTGCGGACGCAGAAGGAAGATTGAAGGTAAGCGTGTTGCCCGCTGCGGTGATAGTGAAGTCAGTTCCTGCCGTTGACGTAGCGAGGGTTATCGCCGCACCGGTCTGCAGCGCACCTGCAGGCCCGATGGAAGTTATTGCAGAGGTGAGGTAGTCGACGCCGGCAGTGGCGACCGATACAACTCCGCCGCTTGCCTTCAAGATGCCGGAGAGCGCGCCGAGCGTGAGGTTTCCGGCAAAAAGATTGGTGGAGGAGGCGTACACAGAGCTGAATCCAGTCGTTGAAGCGTATGAAGCGCTCAAGCGTCCTGCGGTTGAATCAAACGTAAACGCGGCGCTGCCGCCAAACGCGCCAGCGTTATTGAACTGCACCTGTCCGTTAGCTCCGCCTGGTGTACCGCCGCTGATACCAAGGGAAGAGGTAGCGAGAAGCGCGTAGCCGCCGCTGCCATCGCCAACCAGAAGCTGACCGTAAGTCGGAGCAGTCGTCGTTCCTGTACCGCCACCGGCAACGCCGAGACGGCCTGAGAGCGTATTAGCGAAGGTGATGATGTTGCCAGACGCAGTAATGGTCGTCGAGGCAGTGAGGCCGTTAAACGCTGTTGAGGTCGTTGCAAGCGTTATTGCAGACCCGGTCTGCATCTGACCAGTAGGACCAACTGAGGTAATCGCTGACGTGATGAAGCCGGCATCGTTCGTGAAGTCAGCGAGCGTAACGGAGCCGAAGTTAATGTGCGTATCGGAAATAGAAGCTGCATCGAGTGCGCAGCTCGTTCCGTTACACGTAAAGGCACCGAAGTCAGCTGCCTGGAGCATCGCTGGAGTTACATCATCAACCGCGAGAGTGCCGGAAGAAGCGGTGAGACCAGGACCCGTAAGATCTGTAAATCGATCGGCTCCAAGCGCGAACGAGTTCATCACCGCAAGATTGGTCGATGTTGCGTTAGTCGTCGTCGCGTCAGTGGCGATAAGGCCGGTCAACGTCGCAAGCGTTGCTGAGAGTGAATCGATAATTGCCGTGCCGGCGCGAAGTAACGTGGATGAGGCGTACGCGGTAGAGATGCCCGTAGTAGACGCGTACGTTGCGGTAAGTCTTCCGGCACCAACGTCATAAGTAAATCCTGCGTCACCCGCAAAGACGCCAGCATTGTTGTACTGCACTTGCCCGGAAGCACCACCAGGAGCACCCGTACCAGCACCAATACCAAGCGAGCTCGTCGCTACGTTCGTCCATTCAGTTCCGTTCCAAAGAAATACATCCCCGAAGGACTTCGTCATCGTAGCAACATCAGAGAGTTCTTCGATGGAAGAACCGGTGATGTCAGCGAGACCGCCTCCCGAATTGTTGTTATCATCGCGGTCCGCAAGGTCGCGACGAAGGTTGTCCATCGCTTTCTGTACGTACGCGATAGAGGCACCGCCCGTACCGCTATATATGTAGCTCACCGGATTAGTGATGTACGTAATGTATGAGGAGGACGTAGCGATGTTCGTAACCGACGTAACGGTAAGTGGCGTAGGTATCGTTGATACTTCTGGAGCGTATGCAATGTTTGGCGCGAACATGCCAGCAAGTACAGCGCCGGTACGACTAAAGAATCCGTTGATGGTCTCATAAGTAAAGAGTGCTAGGGAACGAGCAGGAGCAAAGAAATCGGTTGCCGCTGACGCAGCAGCGAGCGAGCGAGTAGGAGTAGACGGCGTCGTGAGGCGTGTTTCAAAAAGCTCAGCGAGTGCACCGCGTGCTCCGTCGCTTGGTACTTCAGGAGTAGTGAGTGCAATAACAACATCGTTGGTACGCTCTAATGCAACTGTGCCTACAGAAAGTTCAGCACGCGTTATCCGCATCGCAAGATCTTGCGTTGAAGCAACCCATGCATAGGTTGCGTTCTCGTATCCGAGTGCAATAGCAGACGGAACGTTACTAACGAGCGCAATTGCTTCTGTGCCGGCGCCATAGAACGCAGTGATGAGGCGAGGCGGTACTGCAGCACTTCCTTCTGCCCATGCCGTAGCAAGATTGTTGTGAGCGTTCAGTATGGCGTCTGAAGCTCCGACCACCGTATTACCGAGAGCGACAGCACTACCAATGAAGGTATCGACGATTCCATTTGAACCCTGACTTGCAAGACTATCGATAGCTCCCGAGCTTATGGCGATGACTTCGTCCGTAGCAAGCTGTTCGCCCGCTCCAGTGATCGTACCTTTATATAGTACGAGTCCGGACTCTACCCTTGATACGAACGCCATTCCGAATTTCTCCTGGCCAATGCGAAAAGCCGCAAGCTGCACTGCACCTTGTTTGAGTGCTGATGCAATAGCTTGAGTTCCGATATCGCTAGTATTTTCAAGGGTTTCTACGGCAACGCGTGCTCCGCGCTCAACAAACTTTGCTTCTGATCCGTAGAGGCCGACAGTGATTACAAGGAACGCAACGAGCGTTGCCACCATCTTTTCCTGCAGCTCCTTTGGAGAAAAGTATGGACTTGGAATTGAGACTGGAGCGGGAGCGGGAGGCACCACCGCACGCACTACTGCAGGTGTAGTAGGAACCACTACAGGAGCTGATATAGGCGTCTTAGCAGCCTGCACGGCCTTGTATTCTTCTTCGCGTGAATGCGCGAGCTCTTCAGCGTTTTTCTTTTTTTGCAGTTCCTGCTCTTCAACAAATCTCAAAATTGAAGAGCGATCAATAACCCATGATCGTCCAACACGACTTCCAGAAATTTTTCCTTCGCGACAAAGGCGTCCGAGATAGTCCGAGTGATACCCGGAAAGCTCCGATGCTTCGCGAGTCGTGATTAAGTTTTTATCGAGGAGAGAGTCCATGTCGGATATCCGAAGTAACTATATTTTACGTCGTGTAATTCATTCTTCCCTAATATTTTTTGGGGATAAGATGAAATTAAATTCATAATCTAAAAGTTTAGAAATATTTTTTGCAAGAAAACTTAAAAAATAATTTCAAATACGGTTACCAAGAGTGTGAATTCAAGGAAAATTGCTGAAAAATCTCACTGATTGTTAAAAGAACGATGGTGATTAAGTAATTTCGATAAAATCATTCAAAAAGTTCCGAAATGACTAATAAATAAGCCATTATTTTTGTAATTAACGCTGCTAACGATGTGATTCTTTTTTGACGACTCAAGCTAAGTAAGAGAGCAGCGGCATAGTGAAAAGGAGTTAGATTAAAACCAACAATCTAAGTAAATATTTTCTAAATAACGAGCTTGGCGTACGATCAATGATGATCTGTGTCTCTTTTTCTTTCAAAAATATATAAAAAGTACGTAATTATCGATGTTTTCTTAGAAAATTCCTTGTATACGCACTATTGATGAAATACAAAAATAAAAAACGACACTCGGTGCCGTTTTTATTCTCTACTGCATCTATTATTTATTCTTGTTTATACGAGACAAGATATATAAGTAATAGGCTATTTTTCTACTACATTGGAACCCTGGAAATACTGTAAGAATGGAGAATCCGATAGCCCACCTAAATGTAATTCTTCAATCAATCCTGTTGCTACAACAGTTATGCTTACCAGTATAACTATGAATGCAATGAAGCTAGACTTGATAACAAGTCCGCCTATACGGGCTTTGGTCCTGGTTTTAGGCTTTATTTGGCTACGTACTGACGCCTGTTGAGGAGAATATGTAGGCGACTCTGCGCGTTCTTCCTGACGCTGCGGTATTGGCTTAATATCACTCACGATCACACGTACCGGTACTGTTTCTACCTTGGGAGCGCTGTATGCGGGCGTTATGGAGGGAAGTTCTTCGACTGCAGCCTCTTCTTCTCTTTCAGACGTCTGTGGAGCTTTTGCTCCGCGCTCAGCGAACCATTCTTTCCATGCTGACTGCATTTCTCCAAGCGTCTCTGGTTCTGGAGACGCTTTTACTGCAGTCACGAGCTCTGGCAACGTCTCAGCAACCTCTGAAGTGTAGGAAGGACGTTCCCATGAGGTGTCGATAGGAGATTTCTGTATTTCTTCGCTTTGAGTGTCTATTTTTTCTTCTATCTGGTTCTTTTTACCCCTGGGACGCTCGTCATTGAAGCGATGTTCCCGGATAGAGGGCTCATATACGTACCAACTACGGCCTACAAGCTTTGAATCCACCCGACCCTCACGGCAAAGTTGGCCTATGTAGTCTTTTGCGTATCCACTTAGCTTTGCCGCCCGCTTAGACGAGATATATAGCTTCCCCTCAATAGTAAGTTCATCCATACCTTGTAGTATATAGGTATCTTGTTTGAACGAGAAATGCAGGAAAATAAGGATGAGGGATAGAGGCCTTGCTCTCCAGGACCCACTCTTCAGGGGTTTCTTACTGTATCGACGACTCTTTTACAGGAGAGGCTTCTTCTTCAATTACTGGCGGTACTTGTTCTTCAGCAGGAGGGGTAATCATTTCTTGTAAGTGGATCTATAGAGCTCCCCTGCTTTAATGCCAGGATATGGTGGAGTCAGGGTGGTTTAGGCGTGGCTATCGGTTTCTTAAGCATCACCTCTGCATTCGCATCCCATGTAGCGAGTAGCTTTTGGTTCTTAACACCGATAGCTACTCCACATTCAACGCCTGACTTGAGTTTAGATCTTAAAATTACTCGAAAGTAGAAGCCTTATTTATGAAAAGATATATTATTAAGTTTATATAATATACATTTCTCGTCTGTTCTATCCGAGATATATAGTGGCGTATATACAAAGTAAAAAGACGCTCATGCGTCTTTTTACATCTCTCTCCTATTGTTATCCAAGCTCCTTTTCGAGCAATTCTCGTATTAGTGCGGGGTTACCGGCACCCTTAGTTGCCTTCATAGCCTGTCCTACGAGGAACTGGAGGACTGACACCTTTCCTCCCCTATACTCTTCTGCCACCCCTGCATTGGCGGCTATAACCTCCTGGACTGCCTTCTGGATGGCGTCCGTATCGTTCATCTGGACTTTGATCTCTGGTTCGCCACCATTTATCAGTACGCCAATGATGCTTGATTTCGCGGCCGTAGATGAGGTAGCTCCCGATACAAGATGTTCCATTACCGTGCGGAAGATGGTGCCATTGAAGTGCGCGAGCTGTTCTGTAGTTGGATTCTTGCCACGTACTTCTCCAAGAAGAATGTTTACTGCTGCGGTGTGTGCTTTCTCATCAGTAATGTTTTGTATCTCACGTTCATATACGTCACTATAGAGCGGATCACCGACAAGTATTTCGGTTGCCTCTTCTGTAACACCGCGCGCAATTAATCGTGCACGCTTCTCCCAGGGAAGTTCTGGCATAGATGCTCTTAGTGCCTCAGCATTAAATTCTGGGATTTCGGAGAGTACCAGCTTTGGAAGATCAGGTTCTGGGAAATACCGATAATCAGCACTCCCTTCCTTGAAGCGCTGGTGAAAGGTTTCCTGCTTACCTTCATCCCATCCGCGCGTGGCCTTTACGACCCGCTCCCCATTTTCAAGGACTGCTATCTGACGCTCTATTTCATGTGCGATTGCTCGCTCAACGGAACGGAAAGAGTTTATGTTTTTTACTTCGACGTAATCTACCGATGGTGTGTCTGTCTTCGAGACAGAAACGTTTGCCTCAATGCGCATCTCTCCTTTCTCAAGGTTTGCGTCCGATGCACCGAGCGCACGCAGCAGGAGTTGAAGTTCGCGTGCGAACGCGCCTGCAGTCGCAGCGTCATGAATGACTGGTTCAGTAACTAGTTCCATCAACGGAACACCTGCACGATTGAAATCGACGAGACTAGCGCCGCCTGCATGTGAAGAACGTGCTGTGTCTTCTTCGAGATGTACACGAGTGATAGCAACGCCATTCAATATCCCGCCTGAAACAAGCGGATGTTCGTACTGACTGATTTGGTATCCCTTTGGAATGTCTGGGTAGAAATAACTTTTCCGATCAAACTCCGTATAGTCTGCAAGTGTTGATCCGAGTGCGGTACCCACGCGTAGTACGTGACGTACTGCTTCTTTATTGATAACCGGCAGAGTCCCAGGATGCGCCATACATACGGGACAGATGTTTGCGTTTGGCTTTTCCTCCTCGGGGTCGTTACGGGAGTCGCAGAACATCTTCGTGCGGGTTTTAAGCTCCGCATGGATTTCTAGTCCTATGGTGGCTCGGTACGGGGAGGAATCACTCATTCCCCCTATCCTGACTTAGGCCTTTGATTTGAGCAAGCTCGTGAGACGGTCCGAAAAGGCCTTGAGGGCGTCGTCATCGATTATGGAAACTGAGGTAACTTCCCCTCCGTTTGAGGCTTCTGCGAGTGCGGCGAGCGCCTTCCCCTGCTCTTCAGGAGAGAGCATGTCAGATTTTGAGAGCACGATAAGCTCCGGCTTCTCCGGAAGACCACGACCAAAGGCTTCAAGCTCCTTCCGTATGGCCCTATACGAAGCAGCAACATCTTCTTGTTCAGCCGAGACAAGATGGATAAGTAGACCGGTACGTTCTACGTGTCGAAGGAATTTAGACCCTAACCCTCGTCCAGACGAGGCACCCTCAATAAGGCCAGGAATATCAGCAAGGAGGAACCCATAGAGGTCACCAAGATGAGGATCAAGCGTAGTAAATGGGTAAGCACCCACCTTAGACTGGGCCCGAGTGAGTGCGTTCAAAAGAGATGACTTCCCTGCATTCGGGAACCCTATGAGACCGGCGTCCGCGATGAGTTTAAGGGTGATTTCGATATCCCCAACTCCTCCTGGTTTCCCCTTCGTTACCTCAAGCGGGTTCTGGTTGGTGGAGCTTTTGAAGTGGGCATTGCCGTATCCTCCAGGGCCTCCTTTGAACACCACTTCACGCTGACCGTCACTAATGATTTCGTAGATCTGGCCGGTCGTAACGATTTTAGCGACGGTACCTACCGGTACTTTAAGGACAATAGGTTCAGCATCTTTTCCGTGCTTGTTATCGTTCCCGCCTGGCTTACCGTTCTCTGCGCGAAACTTTTTAGTGAAGCGAAAGGTTGCAAGAGCGCTCAAGTCGCGTACTCCCTCAAGAATAATGTCGCCGCCGCGACCACCGTCGCCTCCTGCAGGTCCTCCTTTATCCTGGCCGCGAATATGCAGCCAGCGCGTAACACCAGGGCCTCCGTGCCCTGCCTGCGCATGTATGCGAACCTCATCAACGAGTGCCATAGTCCTTCCCTTATAACACAAAAACCCCGTTTACGGGGTTTTGTTTACGTAACGCTAAGTTAGAGAACAATCTCCCAGCCTTCAGCAATAAATGGTTCTGCTTTCTTATATTTCATGGTCTGGGTCTTGTCGCCATTCTTTATGGTTACAAGATCATTTCTCCCGTACGTCGTTCCCTTCTCAATTGGGCTTTGTGCCGTTCCGGCAGTAGAGGCCGCAAGTACTGCGTTACGCATCTTGGCTTCTTCCTGCTTTATCTTTGCATCGTTCGCTGGATGTATACGTGGTAGTGCCTCACGCAGTGCTGCGTCTATTGATGCTTCCATAGCATTGAAGCGTATGAGGCCTTCACGACGGTATTCAATCAATGGGTCACGCTGACCATACGCACGAAGTGATACTGAGCGACGGAGGTACTCCATGGTATCGAGGTGCTCGAGCCAGAAGGAGTCCACCACCTGGAGCAGGAGGCGGCGCAGCACCGCTGGGAACGCAGTGCCGAACTCTACCCGCTTCTCCTCAAGCGCCTTCTGGGCAGCCTCATCTCCTGCGACTATGGTCTGGAACGTAGCTTCTACATCTTCTGCAGACCCAAGAAGCGCGGTACGGCGACGAGCGTATATGGACAGACGCTGCGTGTTAAGCACGTCGTCGTAGGCCAGTACCTGCTTGCGGGAGTCGAAGTTGAACCCCTCGATGCGCTTCTGGGCAGTTTCAAGTGATTTGGTGATCATGCCGCTCTGTATCGGCTCATCTTCCGGAATCTTAAAGGTGCCCATGACGTTCTTGACCATGTCAGAGGCGAATACGCGCATAAGCTTATCCTCAAGAGAAACATAAAACTGGGTAGCGCCTGGGTCACCCTGGCGACCAGAACGTCCTCGAAGCTGATCATCGATACGTCGTGCTTCATGGCGCTCGGTACCAATAACCGCAAGACCGCCGAGCCTACGGACTTCTTCACGCACCTCTTCTCCTGCAAGCGCTCCGCCAAGCTTGATGTCGACGCCGCGCCCTGCAAGGTTCGTCGCTACGGTGACCTTTGCTTTGGCGCCTGCGCCTGCGATGATTTCTCCTTCACGCTCGTGATTCTTTGCATTCAACACTTCGTGCGGAATACCGGCGTCTGAAAGCGCCTTACTTACGACTTCATTGTCTTCAATGGAAACGGTACCCACCAAGACCGGCTGCCCTTTCTCGTGGAGCTCTTTCACTGCTTTCGCGAGTGCTTTGTATTTCCCTTTATTCGTCTGGAATATAAGGTCATCGTGGTCGATACGCTGTACCGGACGATTCGTTGGTACCGCGACTACTTCAAGCTTATATACGGTATAGAACTCTTCTTCTGAAGAAAGTGCGGTACCGGTCATACCGGCGATACCTTCGTACATACGGAAATAGTTCTGGAAGGTAACGGAGGCATAGGTGCGCGTCTCCTTTTTCACTGGTACTCCTTCCTTTGCCTCAACCGCTTGATGGAGGCCTTCTGACCAACGGCGGCCTGCCTGGAGACGCCCGGTGAACTCATCCACAATAACGACTTCGCCGTCCTTTATGACGTATTCCTTATCTTTACGAAATAGCGCTTTGGCACGTACCGCAGTCTCGAGCTGATGCGCATACTTCATCCCACCTTCGGTGTAGAGGTTCTCAATACCGAGCGCTGCTTCTGCCTTCGTGATGCCTCCTTCGGTTATCTGTACCGCACGTTGTTTCTCATCAACCGTGTAGTCAGTTCCCTCTTCAAACGAGCGAACGATACCAGCAAATCGTTCATAGAGCCCTTCAGCGTCTGCTGCAGGGCCCGAGATGATGAGCGGGGTGCGTGCTTCATCGATAAGAATGGAGTCAATTTCGTCGACAATAGCGTAGTGATGGCCGCGCTGGTTTATCTGTGATGGTTCGTACGCCGTGTTATCGCGAAGATAATCGAACCCGAGTTCGTTGTTCGTCGCATACGTTATGTCAGCAGCATACGCTTCCTTCTTAGTCGATGGGCGCAGGTAGTCATAGAACACGCGGAAGGAGCCTTCCTCGTCGCGCTTTGCGTCTTCGTCTGCAGCAACGTGCGAAGGATCGTACACGTAGTTCCCGGCTGAAGTCACCACGCCCACCGTGAGTCCAAGGTATCCGTACACCTGCCCCATCCATGCCGCATCGCGCCGTGCGAGATAATCGTTCACCGTCACCAAGTGAACTCCTTTCCCGGCGAGCGCCCGCAAGGTTGCGGCAAGCGTTGCGACGAGTGTCTTTCCCTCTCCGGTACGCATCTCAGCAATGTTGCCTTTGGCGAGTGCGAGTCCGCCCATAAGCTGCACGTCATAGTGACGCTCTTTTAGGGTGCGACGTGACGCTTCGCGCACGAGTGCAAATACTTCAGCGATATCCTTGTCCGTGGTAGGTACCCCACCGGTGCGCTCACGTACTGCTGCGAGCCGTGCGGCGAGCGCTTCCTGGGAAAGCTCCAATAATTCAGGCTCCACCTGGGCTGCGTACGCAATAATAGGCCCCGCAGCCTTCACAAAAGCTGCGGATTCGTTCTTTGCGAACATGCGCCCGAGGAAGCCCGCCATAATGGCGCACTATAACATTTTTAGCCTTTTTCTGCCTTCTGCACGGAGATCTACATTGAGTACTTGACTAAAAGATTATCTTAGTATAATCTTTTAGTATGGCTATAAAAAACATCATCGGACTCAAAGAGCTTCGAGAGAACACCGAGACCTACATTGAGCGTGTGGGTCGTGGCGAATCTATAACCGTCGTCCGCCGCTCCACTCCCCTCTTCCGCCTCACCCCAGTAGATACAGAGGAAGTCGGCTGGGAACCGGTCGCTGACTTTACTACCATTGACGAGAAGGGCGTTTCTGCACGAGATATTCTTGCTTCCCTTCGGAAAATGCATGGATAAGATTGCTAAGCTCCTTAAGAAACTTTCCCCAAAAGAACGCGAACGCCTTGAAGAAGTGCTTGGTTTGCTTATATCTGGCACTACCTCTTCCCTAGATATAAAGAAGCTAAAAGGAGCAGATGAGGTGTTCCGAGTACGTCTCGGAGAGTCACGCATCATTTTTCAAAAAAGAGGCGGGGAAATCCGCATTCTTGAAGTGAGCCGAAGAGACGAGAGTACCTACAAGAACTACTAATCCTATATAAGAAAAAACCCCGCGGAGGCGGGGCTTTTTCTCGAAAGCGCTATGCGCGCTTTGCAGTCTTGCGGCGCTTGGTGGTCTTCTTTGCGACCTTCTTTTTGGTCGTCTTCTTCGCCTTTTTCTTTGCAGCCATGGTGCGGAAATTAGAATGTCTGGTAATCGACCCACTGTCGCGCGAGCAAATTCGTGAGAATCTTTTCGCGTGAAGTGTTCTACTACGTATTATTGCGCGCAAAAAATAAAATAGTGAAAGAAAAGTGTGAGCTGTGGATAACTTTGTAAAAAACTTTTACAAAATATTTTCTTTAAAATTTATTTTGTTGGCATCGTGCGCACTTCGCGTTCTATTTTTATTCCCGTTGCCTCATGCACGCGCTTCTCTACTTCTTGTGCGAGTGTTTCTATGTCGACACTCTTCCCTCCTTTCTCAAGTACGAGCACCAGTGGCTGTGCACCAAAGAGTGATGCATGGCCGAGTGTAAATCCACGTAGGCTAAGTACCTTATCGAGAATGAATGCGAGCGGTACTTTCACCCCGTTCGGGTTCGGAAAGCGTGGTACCTCACCATGCTGCTCCGAGAGTGCCGCATATGCGTCGGGCGTCAGCACCGGATTCTTAAAGAAGGAACCAGCAGTACCAAATTCGTTCAAGTCTGGAAATTTCTTCGAGCGTATGGCACGGACGGTATCCCCTATGGCTGCTGGGGTAGAGAGATCGTCGCCCCGCTCACGTGCCGCAAGCAGATCTCCGTACTCAATACGCGGTGCAGGCGTTGCCGAAAGCGCGAGAGTTACCGACGTGATGATGAGATTCGGTTCATGTTTGAAACGACTGTCGCGATATCCAAGCGCGCAGTCTTCTGCAGCTATATGCACCACTTCCCCTTTCTCAGCATCATAGGCATCTACTGAACGCAGTACCTGAGAAAGATCTGCGCCATACGCGCCGATGTTTTGTACGGGAGCCGCACCCATCGTTCCTGGAATGCCTGCAAGATTTTCTATACCCCAGAGATTGCGCGCTGCTGCTTCGCGTACTGCGGCATCCCAAGAAACCCCAGCACCCGCAATGAGAAGAGTGTCAGATCCTTCTTCAGTAAATGAAAGTCCCGGTATTTCAACGCGAATGATAACGCCGTCATACCCGTCATCGTTTGGAAGTACGTTACTCCCTTCACCAAGTACATAGAACGGAAGTCTCCGTTCGCGCGCAAGCGCCACCGCTTCAGCTACCTCTTCAACCGACGTTACCTGCGCGAGAAGCGTCGCTACTCCGCCCACTTTGAGCGTGGTAAGCGTTGCGAGCGGGACGTGTTCGGTAAGAATCATTGACTACCGAGTTGGCGCAAAAGATCAGCGCCGGTAGCTGCCGCTGCTGGATACGCGACAATGGTGGTCTGTATTTCTGCCCGTGCTTCAGCGGTGCGTCCGGCAACCGCATATGCCTGTGCAAGCAGGAAGCGTGCCATAGGGTCGTTTGGCGTATTGGTTACATGAAGCTTTGCCACCTCGATAAGGTCTCCATAGAGCTTGGCGTCATAGTACGCGAAGCGGAGAAGATCATCGTCGACGATGGGCGACCCGAATGCGCTCGTAAGGAGCGCTTTTCCTCCGGCAACGTCCCCGGTAATTATTTTCCCGACGGCAGCATATTTAG
>DAORIN010000007.1:0-13617 GCA_035438545.1 Minisyncoccota bacterium
AGAGCCTCCTGGGGCAATAGAAAAGGGAAAGCGGGCGTGATAGGATAGCGGAACTGCTTGGATAGCTCAGTTGGTAGAGCACTTCCCTGAAGAGGAAGGGGTCCCCGGTTCGAGCCCGGGTCCAAGCACACTTATGGCAGCCTTCGGTACATTTAACCGCGTGCTCGCCTGGAGCGCCCGTAATGAGCGCCCCCTCGGGGCCGTACTGTTTGCCTTCGGATTCCTTACGGACTTCTTCACGTTCGGTGTTCTTCCGATAGCCGTTGTTAACTATTTCTTTATTGGGTACCTCTCCCTTGCGGCTGTGGCAGCTATCGGCGCGCATGCCTTTGCTCGCTACCATGATGGGGAACCGGGCGTACGAAAAGCACTTGCCGTTCTATTCCCACTTGGCGTGCAGTATGCGTTCGGCGGCCTCCTCTCCGGCTTTGTCGTTTTCTATACTGCGCACTCGGTGGTGCTCGCGTCCTGGCCGTTCCTGATCTTTCTTGCGCTCGTGTACATCGGAAACGAATACTTCCGCATGTACAAGCACTATCTCGTGTTCCAGACTTCGCTCTTCTTCTTCACCCTTTATGCGTACGCCATATTCGGTCTGCCGCTCGTGATAGGGCGCATAGGGCCATGGACCTTCCTAGGGAGTACTGTGGTTGCCATCCTGTTGTTTGCCGCGTTCCTCTGTCTCCTGCGGCTTGGAAACAAGGCACGCTTTGACGCAAGCGTTAGACAGATCGCACTAGCGTGCGTGGGTATCGTTGTTCTTATATCTGTTTCCTATTTCACCGGAGTTATTCCACCTGTGCCACTCGTCATGAAAGATGCGGGCGTCTATCACAGTCTTGTAAAAGTTCCGACGGGGTATCGAGTGCAAGCAGAAGCACCCAAGGAATGGTGGGATATACGTCCTACCGTAGTGCACGTTCTTCCTGGTGAGGCGCTCTACGCATATAGCGCGGTAGCCGCTCCTATCTCATTTTCATCAACGGTAGTGCATCGATGGGAGCAGTATATAGACGGCAAAGGATGGGTGACACAGAGTCGCATTTCGTTTCCGCTCTCAGGAGGACGTGAAGGCGGGTATAGAGGCTATTCGATAAAAGATACACTTACTCCAGGCAAATGGCGTATCTCGGTAGAGACCGCAGGCGGCCAGGTTATCGGGCGCGTACGCTTTGATATTGAAAACGCCGGCACGGCGCCGGCGCTCCAAGAGATAACGTTGTAGCTAGTGAACGCGAGCACGCTTATTCCACACGGATTCAATAGTGGTATAAGCAGAGGTTTCCATATCCCTGCGCTCGCTCTCAATACTCACATCGGAAAAATCTCGTGCTTCTAAGTTACTTTTGATTGCGCCGCGTAAGTGCTGCATCAGTGCTCCCAGATCCTCTCTATTCATGCGGTTTGCTGCATCACGTACCTTATCTAAATAGACATCTTCTGCGCGCACTGCCTCAGAAGCAGGTGCGCCCTCGGTGTTGTATCTAACGCGCGCGTGGGCAGCCAAGTCTCGTTCACTCGTAAATTCGCTCAAGAATGAATGTAGCTTCTCCGCAGCTCCTGGCTCGATAGAGGAGGTAGACCCTTCGTCTATTGCTAGCTTTAATTTCTCTCCACTTGGCTCTAATCCCTCAAGCCCTTTCATAAGTGATTAACTCGAGCGCACCTTAAGCTTTGTCTGACGTGTTTTATCAAGCTTTGGAAGGATGATCGTAAGAAGACCATCCTTGGATGATGCCTGTGCGCCATCAACATCTATTTCCTGTGGAAGCATAATGGTGCGGGCAAAGGTGCCCCAGAAGAGTTCCTGATTGAAATAGTCAGGACCCGTTGCTTCAGAGCGTTCTTCACGGGAGCCCTCTACGACGACCATGTCGCGGCTGATGGAAACATTCATCTCGTCAGGGCGTACTCCTGCAACAAATGTACGAATAATGATTTCGCTGCCGGTCTGGTACATATCAACCGGAAGATGTCCTTCGGTGCGTTCCTCGTGCGCCGGATGGGGAGCCGACATACCGCTTGAAACATTGAGGTGCTTTCCTCCGCCTGCTTCCATCATGTCGTCATCGAAATCGTAGTCGTCCTCAGAACGAGTTCCGGCAAGTCGATCAAAGAGTGAGCGCTTTTTCATATAGCTAGCAGGTGTTTTTTGGTAAATTGCGGTAGAGGAAATATTTGAGTATCTCGAATGCTGCGAAGATCGCCACCGCGCCCGTCCACACGGTAAAGAGCGCGAGGATGACATACGAGCCATCTCCTTGGATTATAAAAAAATTAAACACTGCATGCAATGCGATAGCAAGGATAAGTCCTATTGACGCAGCGATAGCACGCACTGGTCGCGATGATTTATACGAGAACGCGAGTGCAAAGCCGATGATGGAAGAGGCAACGACATGAAGAAGCGTTGAACCAATGAAGCGCAGGTTCCCAAGACCGATAGCTTCAAGCAAGTATCCCTGAGAGAATGGAGCGAGCAGAAAGAGTGCGTTCTCAAGTGCGGCAAACCCGAGTGCGACGGTGAGCATCGTAGCAACGATATCGAGCGAGTTACGCACCGCGTGACGGCGCCACAGCACGAACGCTGCTGCTACTGCGTATTTAGCGGTCTCTTCAAGCGCTGACCATGCGATAAGGACTTTAGTGCCAAGGAGGGTCGTCTCTCCACCCGAGCAGGCAAGTACGACACTTATAGCCCACTCACGACACGCAAGGGCCTGAAGCGGCATCACAATAGGTACTGCTATCATGCCGCATACAAAGGCAAGCACGACTGCCCAGCGCGGCTGCGGGCAGCGGTCTTCTTCCTTAAGAAGGAAATAGAGCCATGCGAGAGCCGGGAGCAACCCGCCCACGAGCGCATAACCGATGGTTTCCAAAGAGGGCATTACCCCTCCAGTATAGGCCATGGAGAGGCCATAAGTAGGGTGTTAGTACCGGTAGATGCCCATATTTCTTCGGTAATGAACGGCATGAAGGGATGTAGAAGCGCAAGACAGATCTGAAGGTTACGCATCATAAGCGCTTTACGCGACGCAATGCGCTCAGGAGGGAAGGTACTTGGGGTGTCGTGACTTCCGAAGATAGGCTTCGACTCTTCAAGAATTTCAGCTGCAAACCGATCCCAGATGTAATGGTAGATGGCGTCAGCAGCAAGATACGCACGGTACTCATCGAGGTTCGTCGTTGCTTTCGCTGCTATCTCATCAAGCTCACGGGCAAGCGCCTCGTCGTCAGCGTGAAGTGGGGTAGTAAGGTCCGCGTCGCCGGCGTTTTCAAGTACGAAGCGTGCAATGTTCCATACCTTATTAGCAAAGTGCTTATACCCCTTCACCTTATCCTCGCGGAGCGCTAGGTCGGTGCCGGGCGTGTTACCAACCACGAGCGCCATGCGAAGCGCGTCGGTTCCATACTTATCCGTAAGGTCGAGCGGGTTAATTACGTTACCTTTCGACTTACTCATCTTCTTGCCGTTCGCATCATTCACGAGTCCATGAAGGTAGACAGTAGGGAACGGTACTTGGTCGGTGAGGTAGAGGCCAAAGACCATCATGCGTGCGACCCAGAAGAAGAGAATGTCACGACCCGTTTCCATCAAGTGTGTTGGATAGAACTGGGAGAAATCTTTCCCATCGGGGTATTCCGTTGTAAGGAGCGGCCACTGACCAGAAGAGAACCACGTATCAAAGGTATCAGCATCCTGCGTCCAGCCTTCTCCGGGTGACTCAACACTTGCTTTCCATTCACCGTCCTTATGCCACGCAGGAATAGGGATACCCCAAACAATTTGGCGGCTGATGTTCCAGTCGAGTGCGTTCTCCATCCAGTGGCGGAACGTTTTCTCTTCGTATTCTGGAATAAAGCGTACATCGCCTTTGTTCACAGCGGTTATGGCAAGATTTGCGAGTGGCGCCATCTTCACGAACCACTGGTCTTTTACCTGCGGCTCAATCATGGCTTGGCACTTGTAGCACTTCTTCACGACGTTCTTGTAGGCGTCGTCCGTAGACACAAGGAGTCCTTTGCTCGCGAGTTTCTCGACAATCTTTCCGCGTGCGTCTTTGATATTCATCCCTGCGAATTCTGTAGCGATAGGGAGGAGCTTGCCGCGCCAGTCGATAATCTGCTCCATCGGAAGGCTGTGACGCTTCGCTATCTCGAAGTCGATTTGCGAGTGCCATGGCGTAATGGTCATCACACCGGTACCAAACTCCATGTCAGCAGCGTTGTCTTTGATCACCGTTGCGGTAATAGGGCCATTGATCCACTCCACCTCAAGCGTGTCGCCATGCTTCCATTTGCTGTACCGCTTATCGTCCGGGTGCATCACCACGTACTTGTCGCCGAACTTGGTTTCCGGGCGCACGGTGCCGATATCAAACGGTCCATATTTAAAGGTGTAGAACGGCGTCGTTTCTTCAACGCTATCGGTCTCCACATCAGAAAGAGACGTCTGATGCTTCGGGCACCAGTTCACTGTGCGTGCTCCACGATACACCAGGTCATCGTTGAACATCTTTACAAACGTCGCCTGCACCTTCTTTACAAGATCAGGGTCAAGCGTGAACTTCTCACGCGACCAATCGCAGGACGCTCCGAGCGCGCGCAACTGACCTACCATGTTCTTCTTATTCGCGAGAGTGAAGGTAAGGATTTCTTCGTAGAGGGCTTTCGGGTCCATACCAAAACGAGAACGTCCTTCTTTCTCGAGCTGCTTCTCATACACTACCTGTGTTTCAAATCCTGCATGATCAGCGCCAGGGATCCACAACGCGCGATACCCGCGCATACGCTTGAAGCGGGTCACGATGTCCTGAAGCGTCACAAAGAGCGCATGGCCGGCATGGAGGTTACCGTTGGCGTTAGGCGGTGGCATGACGATGGTGAATGCCTTACCTTCCGTGGGCGCCAGAAGTTCTGCCGGGAGCTTGTCCGGATTGAAATACCCGCTCTTTTCCCACGTCTCATAGATACGAGACTCGGTCTCGCCGGGCTGGTACGGCTTAAGGAATTTGTCGTCCATTACCTAGGGAATATAGCAAATATATCGTTTTATTTCCCGTCGCCTTGACGGAAGGCGCGCATAGGTATGTAGTGGGGGAACTCGCTAATCAAGGCGAGGTTGCAGGAGGCAGAAATGCCTATGGACGAAAAACGAAAAGCTGAAGTAACGCGGGCGCTACTCCGTCTTCGATTGTGGGAGAACGGGCTCACCCTCTCTTCTTCTACTAATCGAAAACTTGGCGCTTTTGCCAAAGAAAGCGGAACGAGCCTGCAAGAGCTTCGAGAGCTTCTTATAGAATTCCTTCCGGACTTCCTTGGAGAGGCTCTTGGGGCGGATTTCGTCTCGATCAGAGTGGGATATGACGACCTGGACGGCGATCTCAAAAAAGTTCGTCATTATGTCGACGCTGAGCACGAATTCCACCGTCAAGCGTCAGCGTAAGCAGCACCTTACTACCGATCCTGGTTGGGCCTCGGTCCTCTAGACGGGTAATTGCACCTCCCGCGCACAAGCGGCAAGGGCAGAACAAGAACCGTTCCCTCATCGGTATACCGGCGGACAGCACTGTCCGCCGGTATTTTTTAAGCAAGCGAAAGATTACCGTCAGCTATGAAATCTGCTGAAAATTCTTTACGAGATGCGCGATAGTAGCCAGCGATACCAATCATGACCGCATTATCGGTAGAAAGTGTTCGAGCGGGGATGCGAAGGTCAACGTTAGGATACTCTTCTGCAATCTTCGCTTCAAATTCCTTCTGAATATGATGGTTTGCAGATACTCCGCCGCCGATAACAACCGTTTTCGCACCAGTTTTGTCTATCGCACGTGATGTCTTGGTCCAAAGCACATCAGTGACGGCATCTTCAAACGCGCGTGCCATCTGTTCCTTTTCTATATCGGTAAGGTCACCCTTGTCGCGTATTTGATACAAGACTGATGTCTTAAGTCCGGAGAAAGAGAAGTCAAAATCATCAGTATCTTTCATCGGGCGTGGGAGTTTGAATGGATTCTCGCGATTCTCTTTACGATCACGCTCAGCAAGCTTGGAGATCTCAGGCCCGCCCGGATACGGAAGTCCCATCATGCGCGCCACTTTGTCGAATGCTTCACCTACGGCATCGTCACGCGTCGCGCCAAGGTTGGTATACGTGAGCCAGTCAGTCATCGCATCAAGCTCAGTGTGCCCGCCCGATATGAGAAGACCGAGTATCGGAAGCTGAGCATTCTCAATGGTAATGACATTACCTTCACTCTTTCCAAGACCAGCGAGGAAGTGACCCTCCATGTGATTAATTGGAACAAGCGGGATATCCCACGCAGCGGCGAGTGCTTTTGCGAAGTTAACGCCCACCCAAAGCGCTGGGGCAAGTCCTGGCCCATGCGTGATGGCAATAGCGTCTATTGATGGGCGCTCCGTAGCGTCGGCAAACGCAATAAACGCACCACCAAGTCCGGTCTCTCGCTCAAGCAGTTCTTGTATGCGAACCTTCTTTTCTTCAGAAAGCGTATGCGTTCCGGTAACGAGAAGACCTGCTTCTTCAAGTGCGTTACCGAGAAGTGGCGTAAGGTTTTCTGCATGCGCGCGCTTAGCAAGGGTGGGGAACACACCGCCATACTCTTTATGTATATCTATCTGTGAGAGAAGCGCGTTTCCAAGTACGGTAAAGGTTGCGGCGCTTGCGTCTCCCGCGCACTCAAGGACCGCTACTGCAGTCTCATCGCACGAGGTCTCAATCGCTAGAACTTTCATCGTGTTCAATAACCTCCCAAGGAATAGGTGCGCCCCATTCTAACGAAAAGGCTGCAGATCCTGGATGTCCATTTCCACCATACTTCTGGGCTAGTTCTGCCAAGTTCACGGTCTTATTATCTCCCGCACGCATAGAGACACGCATCGAGCCGTGTGCGTCGTTCCGGGTAATAAGAGTAAACGCGCCGCCTTTTTTACGAAGCTGAGTACCCAGTTCAGTAGCAAACATTCGAGGAGCAGATATGAGATACACCTCATGTCCTTCAAATCTGACGCGACGTGCGCGTGATGCTATCTGGGTAGCGAGAAGCTGGAAATATTCTGCATAGGCTCGTCCGCGTCCAATAATTTCAGCACGACTCTCCGGATTCTCTACACGCTCAGTGAGAGTGTCCCAGCCTGAAAAAGAGTATGGTTGCGCATAGGCGTACGAGATAATGGCACGCTCATCATCAGTGAGCATCTGATATAAATCAGCTTTCATCACAATATCGAGAAATACTGGTACGGGCGTTTTAGGATGAAAATATGACCAGGCGATAGTCGCGCCTGAACGCTTCGCATCGTATACATACGCAGGCATTGCTTCGACCACATCCTCAACACCCTCGTGGTGATCGAGGACCGTTAATGATGCAGCTTCTGCTGCAAGCACATTCATAATGTCTTTCGGATAACAGAAATCGATAAGGTACAGATGTGCTCCCTTGAGACCTGCTGGTGTTTCTGCTTGATGCTGTACTGGTAGATATTCAGCAGTATCTCCAAACTTTTTCCAGGCGGCATAGGCACCCCCAAACCCGTCGGGGCAATTATCGTGGTAAAGGATTACGGTGCGCTCCATAGACTTCACGATACCACTAAGCTTCAGCCTTTTTCTGTTCCTGAAGCGACGACCAGTATGCGGCTCCCACGAACACAAGACCCACAAGTCCGGTAATAACTTCAGGTACCTGATAGAAGAGGCTTGCAAACATTGCCGCAGCAAGGCCAAGAATGGCCCAGTGCGCACCATGTTCAAGATAGATAAGGGTATCAAGTGTTTTCTGACGTACGAGGAACACGGTAAGGGTACGAACGAAGTAGGCGCCGATACCAAGACCTGCAACGATGACCGGGAGCTGGCTCGTTATCGCGAAGGCGCCGATAACACCATCGAGTGAGAATGCTGCATCAAGTACGTTCAAGTACACAAAGAGTGCTGCGCTTCCAGCAGCGACGGCCTTGCCGGTTTCAAGCGTGAAGGAATTCGCCACGCCCTGCATAGCGATGAACAAGATGATGCCGATGATGCCAGAGAAGAGAATCGTTGCGGACTGTGCCGGCAACAGAAACGCCATCACCGCAAGCAAGGTGAGTGCTAGACCGAGCTCAAGCGCTTCAATACGTCCGAAACGTGCAAGCACACGCTCAACCGAGCGAATCCAATGAATGTCTTTGCGTTCATCGAAGAAGTACTTCAATGACACCATAAGGAGGAACGCACCGCCGAACGAGGAGATAGCGTAGTGCGCGCCTTCAAGGAGTTCGCCGTAGTGCTCAGGATCAAAGGCAGCAAGCTGCGCAACAGCCCAGGGGCTCATAGCAACTGAAACCGCGACGATGAATATCGGAAGTACGAAGCGCGTGATCACTACGGCAAACAGAATGCCCCAGGTAAGGAAGCGCTGCTGCCATTTCGCATTCATCTTGGTGAGCACGCGCGCATTCACCACTGCGTTATCAAACGAGAGCGTGACTTCAAGAATGGTAAGGAGGACGGCGAGTGCGAGTGCGTGGAAACCACCCCATATAAATACACCTGCAAGTAGGAGAATAGAAACGAGCACGGGCAACACAAAGAGTTTTGCGATTGGGTTCATACGGGTGGGCGATAGAGGATTCGAACCTCTGACCCTCTCAACGTCAATGAGATGCTCTACCAACTGAGCTAATCGCCCGTATGGGTCGCAGAATAGCCCGAAAAGGGCTACTATTCAAGCCTATATGGAGATAATTCGACTCACCGAGGGGAACCTTATAGAGGCTGCCAAGAAGGCTGCTGCCGTCCTTAAGAAGGGCGGTATCGTCGCGTACCCCACCGACACCGTCTATGGCCTTGGCGTATCTATAACGGACCCTACCGCCATTGAACGTCTCCGCACCCTAAAGGGAAGGGAGCGAAAGAAGCCGGTCTCGCTCATTGTTCAAGATGTGCACCATATAGAGATGTGCGGGACGCTTACTCCGCTTGCAGAGAAGTTCGCCGCATCACACCTCCCGGGTGCGCTCACGCTCGTTATTCCTGCAAAAAAAGATATGCCAGAGACACTCACCATGAATGGAGCGGTGGGAGTTCGCGTTCCAAACGAACCATTCTGCCTTGCGCTTGCCAAAGAATACGGAAAGCCATACACCACGACCTCAGCGAATAAGGCAGGGATGGGAACGCCGCGTAACGTGCAAGGATTGATGGAGCACTTCGGTTTGAGCCTCGATCAAATAGACCTCATCATTGATGGTGGGGACCGAGCCGGAGGCAATCCTTCCACCGTTGTGTCATGTGTGGGAGAGATACCGTATGTGTTGCGTGAAGGTGCGGTCTCACGTCAGGAGCTCGGGTTATAGCGCTCTAATCCTAGACCGCCAGCACGTGATAGGCTTTTGGGTATGAAAGAAATGAACGAGGGTTGGGAGTCGTCAGCGAGGAACGTTCAAAGAATCGAGCAAATCATATCGCAACCAATTGTTGAGGAACAAATTGCACTTCATGTTCGAAACATAAGAGAGATCCTTCTCACATCGAATTCTCGTAACGCAGAAAGCGATTCTAAGATAGGAAAAGTTCTAGAGGACTATGCGCGACTTATCGCAATGAAATTCGAACAGGTGAAGGATATAGAACCTATTGCTAGCTCTGATCCTAATTTAGCAGAGACGTTAAGCAGTAAAACATTTCCTATTGCCAAGAAATATCTCGAAGCACTCATGGATGGGAAGTTTCTGGCTGAACGCTTGTCAGACGATATGGGGACAAGCAAGGACTGGCTCAATGAAGAGGCAGAATCAGTGTTAGCTATGATAGCGGTGAATATCATGCACGATACGCTTGTTGTAGCCTACTGTCTGAGACTCGGAATAGATCCAGAACGGTTGCGCACTAGTTCCGCTACATAGTAGTCTTTCGATATGCCTGAAGAAGCACTCCAATTCATAGCAACTCAGCGTGTCGGTGTACTTGCCGTCCGTATGCCTGACGGCAGTCCTCATGCCGCCACCATTCACTTTGCGTATGTTCCTACCTTAGGAAAGTATATTTTTCGCACTTCACCTGAGAGTAGGAAAGTAGAGTCAGTGAAGCAGGGAGAAACCACTGGCTCGTTTGTGATTGGCTCAAGCGAAGCAGAGATGAAGACTCTCCAAATGGACGGGGTAGTGAAGCTTGAAGACTCAGAAGAGATACAAGAGGCGTACCTTGGAGGTCTTACCGATAAATCAAAAGAATCTCCCGATGTGTACCTTACCTTCACCCCTACCTGGTGGCGGTACACCGACTGGACGCTTCCCCAAGGAAAGACAATTTTTAGTTCAGACGCAAAATAAAAACACCCCGCATATGCGGGGTGTTTTTATAGGGCACCTAGGTGCCGTGTTCCCAGTCAGCTAGATACTTCTTCTGCTCATCCGTGAGCTCATCGATAGTGATACCCATTGAGGCAAGCTTGGTGCCCGCCACCATGTTCTCAATTTCGTCGGTCACGTCATATACCGCTGGGGCGAGCTTCTCGCTTTGGGTTGCCATCCACTCGCAGGCAAGCGCCTGAGTAGCAAAGCTCATGTCCATAACCGACGCCGGGTGACCCTCTGCCGCTGCTAGGTTTACGAGGCGACCATCAGCAAGGAGGAAGATACGATTCTTTCCTACCGTGTACTCGTCCACGAATGGGCGTACGTTTTCACGAACTGACGAGGCTGCCGCCTTAAGACCAGCAACATCAATCTCAACATCGAAGTGGCCCGTGTTGCAGATGATGGCGCCGTCCTTCATTGCCTTCATGTGCTCCATGCGAATGACATGGATGTCGCCGGTAGCGGTGCAGAAGACGTCACCCAACGGTGCTGCTTCCTGCATGGTCATGACGCGGAACCCATCCATAGTCGCTTCAATGGCTTTCACCGGATCAATCTCGGTGACGATAACTTGTGCGCCCATGCCGCGCGCACGAAGTGCAAGGCCGCGACCACACCAGCCATAGCCTGCGGCGACGAATACTTTTCCGGCAAGCAAGATGTCGGTAGCGCGCACGATACCGTCCAAGGTGGACTGGCCAGTGCCATAGCGGTTATCAAAGAGGTTCTTGGTCTTTGCGTCGTTCACTGCAACGATAGGGAATTTCAACGCACCGTCCTTTGCCATAGCACGAAGACGAATGACACCGGTGGTGGTCTCTTCAGTACCGCCGATGATGGAGTCAATAAGCTGTGGGTAGTCTTTGTGAATGGTAGAGACCAGATCAGCACCATCGTCCATGGTGAGGTGTGGGTTCTCACCAATGACGGCGTTTAAGTGTGAGAAGAACGTATCGCGATCTTCGCCTTTTTTTGCGAACACTGGAATACCTTCATCAACGACAAGTGAGGCTGCGACATCGTCCTGCGTGGAGAGTGGGTTAGAAGCGCAGAGTACGACGTTTGCGCCACCCGCCTTCAAGGTGCGCATCAAGGTACCGGTCTCTGCCGTCACGTGGAGGCAGGCACCAATGGTCTTACCTTTAAATGGCTGCTCCTTAGCAAAGCGCTCACGCACTTTCGCAAGGACGGGCATATCGTTATCTGCCCATGCAAGGCGCTTCTTCCCGAGAGCCGCTAAGGACTCGTCTGCAATATCGTGCTTCATACGTTAGATAGGAAAAGATTCGTTATAAGCGCCCTCGTACCTTGCTTTCAACTCGTCGAGCGTAAAGCGGTGGTTCTGAGTACCATAGCACTCCACCGCGTACGCGGCTACCGTACTTCCAAGCTTTGCGCATACGGGAAGAGGAAGCTCACGCACATATCCTGCAAGGAAGCCACCACGAAACGCATCTCCCGCACCGGTAGGGTCAACTACTGTGGTAACGGCTACCGCTGCAACTCGTTCCTCACTGTTTTTGGTAATAATGCGTGACCCTTCTGCGCCAAGAGTGACAATAAGGAATCCTACCTGTTCCGCTATCGCTGCCTCATTCCATCCGGTCTTCTCGCCAATAAGAGAGAGTTCGTAATCGTTTACTAACATTCCTGCAGAATCGGTTATCGCTTCACGTAGCTCCTCAGCAGAGAGCATAGGAATTTGCTGCCCCGGATCAAAGAAGAAGGGAAGACTAGCGGCTTTGCTCTCTCTTGCTATACGCACCATGTCATCTTTATTGGTTGGTGACACAATAGCGGCGCTATAGTCGGCATACGCAATAGCATTGGTATACGCCTGCATGGCAGCGCTTCCGGAGAATGCCGTTATCTGATTATCTTTCTTGTCCGTCATGATGTAGCCGGACGCCGTCGGAACGTCCTTGACGCGCGCTATGGTTGCAACGCCCACCTGATGATCAGCGAGCCATGCGCCGTATCGGTCAAAGTCATTTCCTGCAGTTGCGACAACGTCTGCCTTTGTCTCAAGAAGGGAGAGAGAGTACGCGATATTACCTCCCGTGCCTCCGAAGTTTTCTTTCGGAGGAGACACAAAGAAACTCACGCTTATCGAGTGCAGTTTATCCGGCATGAAATGCTCGGAAAAGTTGCCATCGAAATCCATGATCCGGTCATAGGCTATAGATCCACACACAAGTATCGGTTTCATTGGGGCCAGTGTACCTCATATATACTCCTCGTATGAAGCGATATGTCGTACTCGATAAAAAGGTAGGGGAGACTCCCCTTAGAGCTCTCACCGACTGGCAGAACGCACACCCGAACTATGCCGGTATGCCCGCAAGCTATGCGGGACGCCTTGACCCCATGGCAAGCGGGAAGCTCCTCATACTTCTTGGAGAAGAGTGTAAGAAGCAGAAGAAGTACATCGGACTTGATAAAGAGTACGTGATAGAAGTTTTGCTTGATGTCGGGAGTGATACCGGGGATGCACTCGGTCTCATCGACTACCCAAATAGAGACACACGCTCCAACGATTCTTTTTTAACAAAGGTACTTCATGCGGAGCGTGGTACCCACAAGCGTGCCTACCCTGCATTCTCTTCTAAAACGGTGAACGGGAAACCATTATTTCTGCACACACTCGAGGGTTCTATAAAAGATATTGCTATACCAGAGCATGATGAACACATCTATCGATGCTCACTGCTTCGTGCAGAGCGTATCCATGCGTCCGCACTCAAGGCTCGTATACACGCTTTTCTTGAGAAGGTACCGAAGACTGATGAGCCATCAAAGATGTTAGGTGCTGACTTTCGCATTGCGGCAGTGCGTGAAAGTTGGGAGAACGCACTTGAGAAGGCAGGGGAACGAAGTTTCTCCATCGTTACGCTCAAAATAGTCTGTGGCTCAGGTGCTTATATGCGTTCTCTTGCCGGACGCATTGGAGCAGCGCTTGGCACAAAGGCGCTCGCGCTTTCTATACAAAGAACAAAGATAGGGAAGTATTGGATGGGATTCTGGCTCAGTTCCTATTCATAATCTTTTCACTCAGATAGGTCATACTGTGAGGATGCATACCACTAAGCAGCTCGTCATCGGCGTGCTCGTGCTCCTCATCGTAGGAATTGCCGGATTTGGGATCTATACCTATTACAAAGAGAAGCCTCCTGCGTGGCTCATCAAGTTGGTAACGCACACCGCGCCACCGCCGCCACTCCCCGAAGGGAATGTCGCACCATTCCAGGC
>DAORIN010000008.1:0-12213 GCA_035438545.1 Minisyncoccota bacterium
TGCTTGCCGTAGCACTCGTTGGTCCCTACACCGCGGTGCAGCACGCACTCTCGGCGTCCTATGTGGCGCGCGATGAGCTCGCCGCTTCAGCGTTAGCGCAAGAGGGAATGGAGTATATACGGAGCGTTCGTGACAATAACTATTTGAATACAAGCCCGACGCGCACCTGGATGACGGGTCTTTCAACACTGAGCTGTTACGGCCTCACGCCAAGCGGGTACTGCACCATCGACCCGACTCTTGGCGACGTGAACACTACTCCTGCAGCGATAGCAGCATACGGGACGCTCGCGAATGTCCCCGTGCTCTATATCACCAGTACGGGGCTTTATAACCAGCAAACCCTTGGCACACCGACGCGTTTCAAGCGCTCCATGCAAATTAAGAAGATAAGCGAGACTGAAGTACAGGTAACGATAACGGTGTCCTGGATATCCGTGCGCCAATCCTACTCAGTCGTCGTTACTGATAACCTCCAAGATTGGCTATGATCCATTATCCTCACAAAGGGTTTGCGCTCCTTATCTCGGTGGTACTCGCTGCGGTTGCGCTTTCTATTGGCCTTGCGCTTCTCGATATTGCCTTGAAGCAAGTCATACTTGCGTCCGCAGCAAAACAATCTCAGAAAGCGTTTTATGCCGCTGACTCGGTAATGGAATGCGCCCTCTACTATGATCAACAGCTGAACGCGTTTGATAGGACGAACAACATAAGTGCTATTACCTGCAACACCCTCCCGGTCACTAATTACTTATCACCGGCTCCGTCGGGTAGTGATCCGCGCGTTACTACCTTTACCGTGCCCTGCGCTGGTTCTGGAGAGCAGGGGAGCGTAACGGTGTATAAGAATAGTGACGCATCGACCCAAATCTACGCCCTTGGCTATAACACCTGCGACACCAATAACACCCGTCGCATCGAACGCGGACTCAAGGTAACCTATTAGGAATGAAGATTCCGAAGGAGGTAGAAGAGCGCGTCCGGGCGCTCCAGGCAGAGATTACGCGTTTGCGTACGCTTACGCATGTCCGGGACACGGCTGAGATCTCTCCTGAAGCACTTGATTCCTTGAAGCATGAGCTTGCCACCCTGGAGCGGGAGTACCCCGAACTCGTCACACCCGAGTCCCCAACACAACGAGTGTCGGGAGGCGTCTTTCCTGAACTAAAGAAGGTGCGTCATGCGATACCGCAATGGTCCTTAGACGACGCCTTTGATGAAGCAGAGATACGTGCGTTCGATGAACGGGTGCGTCGCGGTCTTGAACGAGCACTCGGACGCGCAGTAACGCCTACCTATGTGTGTGAACTTAAGATTGATGGCGCGCACCTCATTCTTACCTATGAGAAGGGACAATTAGTACAAGCGGCAACGCGTGGTGATGGGGTGGTGGGTGAAGACGTCACGCATACGGTCTCTACCATACAAGGACTTCCAAAGACGCTCCGCGCGCCTCGCAGCCTTATTGTTGAAGGAGAGGCGTACATGTCGAAGAAAGGATTCGCAGAATTAAACGCACGTCGTGCTAAAGAAGGAGAGGCGCAGTTTGCAAACGCACGAAATGTGGTCGCAGGCTCCCTGCGGCAGCTTGACCCGGCAGCAGCAGCATCGCGCCCGCTTGGCACCTTCCTCTACGATCTTGAGTATTTAGATGAAAGCATGCCTCCGACACAGGCAGAAGAACTTGAGTTTCTTCGCTCTGTCGGGCTTCCCGTGAACCGACATGAAAAGAAAGTGGCTACCGTAGAAGAGATAGTCGCGTACTGGAAGGAATGGAATGGTGCGCGTCGCGAGGCAGAGGACTATCTTATCGATGGAGTAGTGGTGAAGGTGAATGAACGTGCGTATCAGGAAGCGCTCGGGCACACCGGGAAAGGTCCGCGCTACGCCATTGCCTTTAAGTTCCCGGCAGAGCAGGTGACCACCGTAGTTGAAGACATCACCCTCCAGGTCGGAAGAACGGGGAAGCTCACTCCGGTAGCGCACCTGCGTCCAGTTGCGGTTGCGGGCACTACGGTAGCGCGTGCCACGCTTCATAACGAAGATTTCATACGTGAGAAAGATATCCGTATCGGGGATACGGTCATCTTGCAGAAAGCCGGTGACATCATTCCAGAGATTGTTGAAGTACTTCCAGCGCTCCGTCCTGCGTCAGCTAAGGCATGGCGCTTCCCAAAGAAGTCACCGCTCTGCGGGGGAGATGGATCTATCGAGAGAATTCCTGGAGAAGCAGCACACCGCTGTGCCTCAGCTGGATCGTTTCTAGTGCAGGAACGTAAGCTTGCGCATTTTGTGGGGAAGAGTGCGCTTGATATTGATGGATTTGGGAAGAAGACGGTGGCGCTCCTTATGCAGCATGAGCTTCTTTCAGAGTTCGATGACATTTTCGATCTCACTCGCGACGAGCTTCTCGCGCTCCCGGGCTTTAAAGACACATCTGCGGATAACTTAATTGTGGCCATACGCGCCGCACGGACCGTACCACTTGATAGATTCCTCGTCGGCCTTTCTATAGATCACGTCGGAGAAGAGACGGCGTACCTTCTTGCAACGAACTTCTCCACTCTTAAAAAACTTTCCTCTGCGTCCGCTGACACTGTCGCGGCGATAAAGGGAATAGGGGAAGTAGTCGGAAACGCGGTCGCTGCATGGTTTGCTCATGAGGAGAATAAAAAACTCATAGAGCGCCTTGAGCACCATCTTACGTTTGAGAAAGTCGTTGCTCCTGCAAAAGGACCACTCACCGGTCTTACGGTGGTAGTGACCGGTACGCTCCCTACTTATTCTCGCGATGAGGCGGAATCGTTGGTGCGCCGCGCAGGGGGGTCAGTTGCCGGATCGGTCTCCAAAAAGACAAGCTTCGTGCTCGCAGGAGAGGCTGCTGGCAGCAAACTTTCTAAGGCAGAGACCCTTGGGGTAGAGGTCATTGATGAGGGGGAGTTCAAACGAAGGCTCGGCTTGTGATAGAGTGGCGGGAATGGCCTCAACCGATGACGTAAAAAAGCTTGCCGCCCTTGCACGGCTCTCTATACCAGAGCATGACCTCGCCCGCTTCTCGAAAGAATTCGAGAGCATACTTACGTATATCAGTCAGATAAACGAATTGAAGGTCAGTAAGGAGGCAAAGGCAGTCCCTACGATGCGAAACGTGTTTCGTGAAGATGGGGAGCCCCATGCGACGGGGCTCTATACGGAAAAGATTGCGGAGCAATTTCCTCAGCGTGACGGGGAGTATCTTTCCGTGAAGCAGATTATCACCCATGACTAAACCACTGAACGAGCTGACCATACAGGAAGCTGCAAAAGGACTTCGTGCCAAGGAATTTTCCGTACGTGATCTGTGGGATGCGTGCGTGAAGGTGGCGCATGAGAAGAACCCTGAGCTCAACGTCTATCTAGAGATATTTGACGCAGATGACGCAGCGATATCCGCTGCTCAGAAACGTATTGACGAAGAAGGTGAGAACGCGCCACTTCTCTGTGGTATTCCGCTTGCCATGAAAGACAACATTCTTATTGAGGGCAAGATAGCAAGTGCTGCATCGAAGATTCTTGAAAACTATACTGCTACTTACGATGCGACAGCTACACGAAAACTTAAAGAAGCGGGAGCGTTGTTTGTTGGACGCGCAAACATGGATGAGTTTGGCATGGGTACGTCTACAGAAAACTCTGCGTACGGGCCAGTAAGAAACCCTCATGATGTTTCCCGCGTGCCTGGTGGTTCTTCAGGAGGATCGGCTGCTGCAGTGGCGGCTCATATGGCGCTTGGAGCGTATGGATCCGACACTGGAGGATCGTGTCGTCAGCCTGCCGCATACTGCGGCGTAGTTGGGTTCAAACCAACGTATGGTGCCGTTTCGCGCCATGGACTTATTGCGCTTGGATCATCACTTGATCAGATAGGGGAGATGGCTAATAGCGTTGCAGATGTGCGAGCGCTCTATGAAGTAGTGAAAGGGCACGATCCGCTTGATGCTACGACCATAGCGTCTACTACATACCCGGAACGTGCGGTCCCGACAACATTTCGCATAGGAGTGCCTTATGATCTTCTTGAAGGAATCGATGCAAAAGTGAAGACCCGATTCGACGAAACACTTGAGACCCTCAAGAATGCTGGTCACGAAATCGTACCCGTCGCTCTACCACTCTCCGGGCTTGCGCTCCCGATGTACTACATTGTGCTTCCTGCTGAAATTTCAGCGAACCTCGCTCGTTTCGATGGTATACGGTATGGAGTTGCGAAGCGCGGCGACACACTTCTTGATGATTACCTCGGAAGTCGTACTGAAGGCTTTGGCGCAGAAACAAAGCGACGCATCCTTATTGGTACCTACGTACTCTCGTCGGGATACATTGATGCCTACTATCGAAAAGCTGATGCGGGACGGGATATGGTGCGCGCAGAATACAATGCTGCGTTTGAGCAGGTAGACGTTGTTGCGGTTCCGACTGCGCCATCAGTACCGTTCAAGTTCGGTGCAAAGTCGGATCCGGTGGCGCTCTATCTTGAGGACATCTTTACGGTGACCGCAAACCTAACCGGTATGCCGGCCATCTCCGTGCCTATGGAAATGATTGAAGAAGACGGGGTAGCGCTTCCTCTTGGCATACAGTTCACGGCGCCCCATGGAGCGGAGAACACCTTATTCGCTATTGGTGCTGCAGTGACCGGAGAGACGCTATAATCAAAGGTAATGGAGAACGGTACCACCGGCCCAATACACTTTCTCAATCTTGAGTATTTCTTCCGTCTCCTCTATGAGAGTCGGGTAGGAATAACGGGAAGCTCAACCCCCATCACCCTCTTCGATGGGTTTATCGAATGGGTAACGCATACCTGGAGCGTGCTTGGCACGGTATCGTTCGTGTTCTCACTCGTTGCGTTTGCGATACTCGCATACTCCACCGTGCGCATGTTCCAGATAAAGGAACGTGAAGAGCATGAGCGATGGTCCACACTTGATATGTCTGAGGCGGAGAAAGAAAAGGATCATTCCCGCTGGGCCCATATTCAAGCACTCATCGAGAGTCCACAGGAACGTGATTGGCATGAAGCTATATCTGAAGCCGACATCATGCTCGATGATCTTTTGGAAGAACGGCACTATGCGGGAGAAACTACCGAAGAGCGTCTTGCGAAAGCAGACCCGGCAACCTTCAAGACGCTTACCGAAGCGCGTGAGGCGCATCAGCTCCGCATCGACATGCTTCTCGGTGGTCCTGATTTCAAACTCGATGACCATACGGCATATCGCACCATTAAAAAATATGAGCTCGTGTTCAAAGAGTTTGGCGAGATTTAAGTTGCAAAAGGCAATAAAAACCGTATAGTATAGGCCATAGCGGGGTAGAGGAGAGGTACCTCGGGAGGCTCATAACCTCCAGACGCCGGTTCGATTCCGGCCCCCGCAACACGATTGTGATAGTGGAACTGAGACCGGTTCCCGTCGAAAGACGGTTCTGTACCGGTCCGTGTCAACAGCATAAAAGGCGCGAAAGCGCCTTTTATGCTGTCTGAATGAAGCTATAATTCTTGCATGTCGGAAACAATAGTTGTTTATCATCGCTGCGGGGGGAAGTCCCTTAACTATCCCCCGAATACGATTCTCACCGCACAGTGGGCGCAAGCACATGGTGCTAGGGCGATTGAGTATGACGTCGTGCTCGCGCAAGACGGTGATGAGCCAAAGATGGTCGTTATGGAGCCAAAAGTAATAAAAGAAGCGGGGCTCGACATAAATAACCTTCGCTGGGAAGACGTGAGGAATCTTGATGCGGGCAACGCAACTTTCGGTTTTCAGAAAATACCGACGCTCGAAGAAATGCTTACGGCTATCGATGCTTCCAAGACAGGACATCAAATTCAGCTCAAAGGCCAGCATCCCGACAGCGTCAAAGTACTTCTCTCTAAGGTCACAAACTTGAACAGCTTCGTCATTACGGCTTTTGATATTTCCGTGATTCAGGAGATAAAAAGTTTTGATAAAACAATCCCAGTTGGTTGGCTTGTAAAACCACAGCAAGAGGGAGGAGATGAGGCTGGCGTTGATTTAACTGCAAAGCTTGTCGCTGACATCGGCAGCATACGGCCGTACTCAGAGGAAGAAATAGAAAGTATTGTGAAAACAGCAAAGGAAAATACGATTGAGGTGATTCTGCTCTGCGGGCCTCGCATAAATAGTCGTGAAATGGTTCAAAAGTTTAGAAGTGGAGGATCGCAAGTCGGAGCATGGGGAGTTGCTACCAATCTAGCTCTTGCAAAACAGCTTATAGAATTCGGGCTTGATCGGTTTACCCTCGATAATCCCGAAGAATTAGCTCTCGTATAATGAGTTCTATACCGGCCCGCCTCCCAGTCACTCGAAAATCGTCAAAACTTTCAAAATCACATCTAGACCGGTCCCCATCAACCAACGTCCGAAAAGTGTGCCAAAAGAACCCTTAGAACCTCTCGAGTTCCGGGTACTGTACCGACACGGGCAACAAGAAAAAGGTTCCCCAGAAAAGCATCTCTTTGAGATGCTTTTCTGCTATAGAGTGAAAACAATGCCGTAAGAGTGAGTGCTAGGATGTAAGCATGTATTACCTAATCGCGATCATTGTAGTGCTCGTCCTGTGGTCGGTGGTAGGCGCTGTCTCCTCGCGCGCAGAACAGACGCCATATACCGTAACGAGGGTAGAGAAGGGGTATGAAGTGCGCACCTATCCTTCTCATATCGTGGCGCAAACCACGGTATCGGGACCATATGATCGCGCCCTTAACGAAGGATTTCGCATCGTAGCGGGATATATCTTTGGAGGAAACACAAAGAAAGAAAGTATCGCCATGACAGCACCCGTTATTGAGTAGAAGACGAAAGGCGAGACGATAGCCATGACCGCTCCAGTCACGGCAACCATAGAGGGAGAACAACACACCATTGCCTTCGTGATGCCGCGCTCGTATACACTGGCAACCCTTCCGGTGCCAACAGATTCACGAGTCACCCTGGCTACGGTTCCTGAAACGACCATGGCAGTTATGCGCTTCTCATGGGTTCGTACTAACAGCCGTGTCGAAGAAAAGAAGCAGGAACTGCTTAAGGCACTCGCGCGCGATACCGTAACCGTGACGGGAGAAGTGCAGTACGCGGGGTATAACGCACCCTGGACTCCACCGTGGATGACCCGAAATGAGGTCATGGTGCCTATTCAACTCTAGTACGAAATATTCTCCGCATATGCGGTGTACTACGTGCGTGGCGCAGATACAGCCATTACCACGTAACCTTTCCTTTCCTATGAGCGATATCAGGCTCACTTCTTTGCGGAGAGGTGGGTCTGCGCGATACTGAGGATATGGATGCCAGCATCCCTTCAGATGAAGCGCTCATGGCGCAGGTGCAGCAGGGAAATGCTGAGCAATTCGGCATCCTTATGAAGCGGTACGAACCTAAACTAATGCGGTACGGATCACGCTTCCTTGCGAAAAGCGACGATATACGCGAAATCGTGCAGGATGTGTTTATCAAAACCTACCAAGACAGTAAGTCCTTTGATACGTCGCAGCGATTCTCTCCCTGGATCTACCGTATAGCGCATAACGCATTTGCTAACGAATTACGTCGTAAGAGCCGGAGCCCGCTCCAGCTCCCTGACTTTGACGTGCTCTTGAGTCATGCGCCGGCACGCGAGTCCACCGATAGCGAGAGTGAGCGGGCGAGCCTTGTTCGCATGGTAGAGAAAGGACTAGAGAGTATCGCGCCAAAGTATCGGGAAGTTCTGGTACTGTATTTCATGGAAGAGCTCTCGTATAAAGAAATCGCTGACGTACTTCGTGTGCCAGTAAGTACCGTCGGTGTGCGCATGGCGCGCGCAAAAGCAGCGCTCAAGGCAGTCTATAGTGCACAGCACCTATCCTATGAACCCTAACTCACCCCAGAAAGAGATACAGAGCGAAGTGCTCGAGCGTATTCGCTCGGGGGAGCTTCGTATGAAACCTCGCCTCTTTTTTATACTATCGACAGCACTCGTGGTAGTAATCATGGCGTTGATACTGGTGGTATCTATCGGACTCGCAAGCTTTATCTCTTTCGGACTCCGATTAAACGGCCATGAATCGTTGCTCGGGTTCGGGACCCGCGGACCCCTTCTCTTCCTTGCGGTATTTCCGTGGGGCCTTGCGCTCATTGATCTTGCGCTTATCGCTGTACTTGCCTGGCTCCTGCGTCGGTTTAAGTTTGGGTACCGAAAGCCGCTCCTCATACTCGTTGCGGTACTAGTGGTAGGTGCAGCTGCAATAGGACTTGGAATTGATCGCGAGTCGCGATTTCATGATGACCGATATGAGGAAGCAGAGGCAGGGGAACTCCTCGGGCCTCTTGAGACCTTGTACGAAAGTGCGCGCATGAGTGCTCCCGAAGAGTACGGCATTTATAGAGGGTTCGTAATCTCAAAAGAAGACGACTCCTTTATGCTTACGCACGACGACCATGATAACGACGAAGACGACGGTACGTGGAAAGTGTATTCGCCGCCGGGGTTTGTGATGGAACTACTGCAGCTGGGTGACCGGGTGTATGTAGCAGGGGAGCGGGAGGAAGACGGGATTGAAGCATACGGAGTGCGTATTCTCGAGCGCTAGCAGGGTGAAATAAAGGGCTAGGTACCGGTGTAGTACTGGTATGCCTACCCAAACCTTAGCCTACTCGCTCTACGTGTGTCTTGAATGTGGATGGATATATGACGAAACGCAAGGCATGCCCGAGCGTGGTATTGCGCCCGGCACCCTCTGGGCAAGCTTGCCGGATGATTTCCAGTGCGGTGACTGCGATATCCAAAAGCGCGACGTACATATGTGGCAACGCCTTCCTGCATGAGAAAGGATACAAAAACATTCCTTACTACTGTCCTTGGCATACCCTTGGTATTAAGTGGTGCTTGGGGTGTTAACACTGCAAATCAAGCAGGAGTCGTGGTCTACGAACGCGAAGCAGTTGCGGAAGATGTTCCGGAAGTTGTAGTGGTGCCAGAGGTTAAAGAAGAGACACCTCCCCCTGTAACGGTTCCGGCCCCCAAACCAGTACCCGTAGCAGTCACGCCCCCACCAGTAGTACCTGCACCTCCGCCCCCTGCGCCTGTGGTGGTAGCGACAGTAACGCCGCCAGTAGCGCCTGCGCCAAAGCCTGTCGTCAAAAAATCGCGCCGCACGCGTGCGAGCTAATACCATGCAAGAGTTTGACTACGAAAAGAACGTTATGGGTTCAGAAGCGAGCATCAGCATCGTTACTGATTCGCGCGCACATGCGGACGCCACCGCTGCTACGCTCTTTGCAATAGCGGAACGAGAAGAGGCACGGTTCTCACGCTTTCGTCCTGAGAGCGAGCTATCGCTATTAAATAAAGAACGTTCACGCAGTGTTTCACCGGAGTGTTTGGAAACCGTTCTTCTCGGGAGGGACTTGTATCGTGCGTCTTCAGGACTATTTAACCCGCTCGTTGCCATAGCGCGCTTCGGGTATGACGCTGATATAGCGGAGGTGAAGGGGAGGGATCGCACCGGGAACAGCCATGACGCCTATTCCATTGATATGGAATCAGTCGGCATCGACGAGAAGACACGCACTGTTTTCTTACAGGAAGGACAGACGCTTGATACTGGTGGGTATACCAAAGGCCATACCGCGCAGCTGATGGCAGAAGCAGCGGTTGGCTGTCAGGGTGTGCTCGTAAATTTAGGAGGAGACATCTATGCACGCGGACTCGACGCAGAGGGGAAGCCCTTTGTCTTTCATATCGATAATCCGAAAGACTCAAGCATGGATCTCTCGTTCTTTGTAACGAACGCGGGCATTGCAACGAGCGGGTCGTATAACCGTACATGGATGCTCGAAGGAAAACCTTTCTTTCATATTCTTGATGCGTCAGGAACCAAAAATCCAGTCACGGACATAGTGTCCGCTACCGTCATTGCACCCTCAGGAGCGGAAGCAGATGCCTTTGCTACCGTAGCACTCGTCGCAGGGGTGCAGGCGGCAGAGTGCCTCTTGGAAGAGGAGGGCTACGAATACTGCTTTATAACCACCAATGGAAGCATCATCTTCTCGGGTGCATTCCCGCTCGTAGAGAATGCCGAGTCCTACCTCTATGTCTAATAAAGCCTATTTTGCCTTCATAGCATGGTTCCAAGAGGCGCTTCTTGCGCTCGGCATCGGGATACTTATCGTACTTCCCGTTATGCTCGCGTACCTTCCTGAGTATCTGCCCGACTGGTCGTACACGACTCTATTCACTATTTCGTTGGTCGCGGTATTTCTCGTCATGATGATACGTCCGCTCGCGGATCTATTTCCGAACGTCCCCTGGCTTCGCCCGCTCGTTATCTTGCGCAAAGGATTCGGCGTCCTCTCTGCCTCCATTATTGTCGGCATCATGTTTTCAAAGTTCATGGTCGACGGGGTCTCCTATGTCATCGACTTCTTTAGTCCTGAACGATGGTCGCTTGCAGAAGGCGCCATACTTGCTCCCTTAGCTGATCTTTCTGCACTCCTTCTTCTTATCACCTCGAATAAGTTCTCCAAGCGCGTGCTTGCTAAGAACTGGAAGCGACTCCAGAAGCTCGCGTATGTGTACTTCTATGCCGGTGCGTTGTATGAATACGTGTTGCTCGGACAAGCGTTTGCGCTCGTTGCTATGGTACTCGTGACCATCGTTGTTGTTGCTGCCTTTGTGAAGAATCGGTGGGCACCTGCTGCTTCACTCCAGGCGGTATGACCATAAAAAGAATGCCAGCAACTATAGGGACGATAACTGACCTTTCGCCAACGGCACGAGAGGTGACGCTACACCTTCCTGAACTCCTCGGGTTTACTCCCGGTGCGTTTGTTAATGTCTTCATGGATCATGACGGAACACGGATGCGACGCGCCTACTCCATCTCTTCAGACGAGACGGCCCAAGACATGATTGCGCTCTCTATCCGTAAGGGGAGTGTGGGCGGTATGAGCGAACGCTTTTGGGATACGGGGGTGGCTGAGGTGCCGCTTCAGATCATGGGACCGCTCGGCCTTAATACTGCCGACAAGATTACGGGCACTCGAGTGTTTCTGTTTGCATTTGGTATCGGGGTATCAGTAATTAAAGGACTGCTTCCGCACTTACTGCGCCGACGTGATATCACCCACATAACGGTTATGACGGGGAGCCGAAACGAAGAAGAGGCGCTATATAAAGAATTCTTTGAAGAAGCAGCGCGACGCGACCCTCGTCTCACCGTGACGATGGTGCTTTCAAAACCGCACGATACAGCGTACCCCTATAAAGGACATTTACAGGATGCTATCGGTGGAATCGATTTTACCGATGCGTCCGTCTATATATGCGGAACAAAAGCAGCGGCAGAATCACTACAGACTGCCATAACGAAGAAGGGTCAGCCCGTGCATCAATTCCTTATTGAAGCGTTTGATTAGTGTTACTTCTCCTGCCACACCCGCTTATGGCTCTCTATCTCACGGATAGAGCGGTTACGGTGAATCAACTCATCATTGCGTACTGACTCGAAGAATTCGTATTCGTTACGTACGTTACGACCATAGAAGTCGAGGAAGTCAGACACGACTGGTATCTGTTTAAGACTTTCACCTTGCTCATCAAGGAACTGCTGGTACTGATGATAGGCATGAGACTCAAAGAGGTAGTTCAATTCAAGCGCAGCGCGATGCGAGAAGATATACACGAGATACACGACCCAGAAGTAGAAGAATGAAAAAAGAAGCGGGACCAAGGTGTGACGGAAGAATGCGTCGCGACCCTTTTTGCGCACCAGGCTCGAGATGACCACCACGTGCATCGTCTCGTTATCCTGTGCAAACCGTCCGAACGCCGCCATGCGGCAGAGACGTATGGCGTGCTTTTCGTTTCCGTAGAACGCGGTGAGCATGGTGTAGGCAGCAGACTCCCAGGACTGGTAGGGGATACGTGCTATCACTTCAACGGCTTTGAACTTGAGATAGGAGGGCCTCTTTCCATAGAAGGTGTTGCCGGCAGTCACGAGGAGCCAACCAAGGATACCCGGGATAATGCCGGTGCGGTAGCGATTCAGTGGCTGTGCGTACTCCTCGCGCAGCTTCGGATCGTTTAACTCTTGCACCAGTTTCTCATGAGCGACGTAATCATCGTTCATTTGGAAGGAAGGAGCAGTAGATTCCATATCTGTCGATTATATCG
>DAORIN010000009.1:0-12156 GCA_035438545.1 Minisyncoccota bacterium
TATGAATGCCACGTGCTTCCATAATGCGACGAAGCTCCTCCATCGTCTCATCATCCGATTCCGGATCAAGATTGAGCGCAATCTCGTTCGCCTCTCTCTGACTCATATGCATCTCAGGCGCAAGCACGCTCTCAGCAGGCGTCTCTAAGTGGTGGCGCAATCGCTCACGGACGATGCTTTCGCGAGGACGCGACTGCTTCATACTTTCAAGCTGCCGCTCTTTCGCTTCTACCTGTGCGCGCAGGTGGGCAAGCTCTTCCTCATGGGAAGAGAGCGGTTGTTTAGGTCCTTCATAGGCCAACGCCATTGACCTCTAGTATACGACACGCGCGCGCCATAACGGCGCGCGCGTGGAGAACAAAACAGGAATGAAGCTTAGATCTTCTTTCCCATGCCGCCAAAGAGTGCGTTCACAAGCGACACGACGATAGCGAAGAAGAATGCTGCCCAGAATCCGTCCACCGAGAAGCCTGGCACAATGGCTCCGGCAAGCATGATCAAGAGAGCGTTCAAGACAAGCGAGAAGAGCCCAAGCGTCACGATGTTCAATGGGAGCGTGAGGAGGGTGAGAATCGGTTTCAAGAATACGTTGATGAGAGCGAGCACAACCGCAAGCACCAATGCGCCAATAAGGGTGACGTTCACACCCGGAATAAGATACGCCGCGATAAGGATGGCAACAGCGGAAACTATCCAGTGAATGATGTTCATGATCGTTGTTATGAAGGGCTAATGGCGCTAAGGATACGGATATTCGATGAACGCTTAATGAAGAAGTTCATGAAGCAGCGCCATACGTACGTATAACCCGTAACGAGCCTGTTCGAAATAGCGGGCATGGGGAGAGTCATCTACCTCAGGCGCTATCTCATCCACACGCGGCAAGGGATGCATGATGATGGCGCCGTCCTTCATAGTGTCGGCGAGCGCTCTCGTTATCACGAAGCGTCCTTTGAACTTCAAGTACTCCTCTTCTGAAGCGAATCGCTCTTTCTGGATGCGGGTCTGGTACACCACGTCTGCCCAGGCAAGCGCGCCCGCAAGATCTTCACTTTCGGTGAGCGTCATTCCCTTTCCGGAGAGGTATTCCTTAATGTCCTGCCCCATTGCAAGTTCTTTAGGAGAAACCAGCATGATCTCAACGCCCGTGAACTTAGAGAGAAGGTAGGCAAGGGAGCGCGCTGTGCGTCCATTCTTAAGGTCGCCCACGAGCGCTACCTTCTTTCCATCAAGTCCTCCGGTCTCGCGCTGTATGGTGTATGCATCGAGAAGCGCCTGTGTAGGGTGCTGCCCTGCACCATCTCCAGCGTTAATGACCGGTACCGGAGACGCACTTGATGCGCGCTCTGCAGACCCTACTTCTGGGTGACGAATAACAATGACATCAGCGTATCCTGCCACTACCCGAATACTATCTTCAAGCGTTTCTCCTTTTGCTGCAGAAGAGAACTCACCTGCGTTCTCCGTTCCAATGACTGCACCGCCGAGTCGATTCATTGCTGACTCAAACGAAAGGCGGGTGCGGGTCGATGGTTCATAGAAGAGTGCCGCCATGATCTTTCCTTTCAGTGCGTCTACTGGAGGCTTCTCGAGCATCCCGTCCACCTTCTTAAAAAGCGCCTCAAGCGCCTCCCTATCAAAATCTCGTATATCGATGACGTGCTTCATAGTAGTTCTGATTCTACCGCGCTAAGGGCGCTAGCCGGGTCCTGTGCCGTGGTTACCTGTCGCCCGATAACCAAGTGCGTTGCACCTGCGTTTATTGCCTCTCGTGGAGTCATCACACGTTTCTGATCGTGCGTGTCAGCGCCTGGAGAACGTACTCCTGGAACCACAAACTTAAGGCCTGTAAGGGCTGGGTCTGCCGCAAGCATCGCCACCTCTTTTGCTGAACACACCACTCCATCCACTTCAGCTTCTTTCGCAAGATGCGCAAGCGCGAGCACCTGCTCCATTACTTTCTGGTGATAGATGGTGCTGGCTGCTTCTTCGGAGAGTGAGGTGAGCACGGTCACTGCATACACTTCAGCACTTCCTGCACCTTCCTTGGCCGCACGCATCATCTCAACGCCGCCTGACGCATGTACGGTAATGATATCGATGCCGTTCTCCGCAAACGCTTTCGCACGGGCACGAGCGGTATTCGGGATGTCGTGAATCTTTGCGTCCATCCATACCTTATGCGCGCCAGCATCCTTAAGTTCTCCAACGATACCGGGACCAAGGCGATCATAGGCGTCATGGATTTTGATTGCGTATACGCGTTCACCTATCGAACTCGCGAGCGCTAGGAGCTCTTGCTCAGCAAGCTCGTCTGCAGAAATTATTATGCGTTCGTTCATACTGTTATTACTTTATGTTCACAATCTTTAAGTACCACCAATTCAAAAGTATCTGGATACGCTTTCAAGGCTTCGATGCCTTCGTCTCCAATATATTCATCCGTTTCACTCATGTAGTGGCATAGCACGCGTACCGGAGCAATACCAAAACCTTCATAGACACCAGGGGTCGTATCAATAGAATAATAGTACTTTGAAAGTGCGAAAGCTCCTGAGGAAGATCCTGCGATAATCTTTCCTTCAAATAACCCTTTGATGTCTGGTACCAGATGAAGAACGGCCATGAGGTTCTCTGGTACCCCTCCATTAATAAAAATAGCATCAGCGGCTCGCGCTTGTTCGACGAAGGAATCCTTCTCGGCAAAGACTGAGGTGAAGTTCTTTTCAGGAGCGCCTGCGGCAACAAACCTTTGATGTTCTACAAAGCGATCCGCATCTCCTGACTCCTTTCCTACTCTCGTTGCAAAATAGACGTAAAGAATCGTACTGCCGTCAGGAATAGCTGCTGCGAAATCACGATAGAACGCAGCGTTAAGCTCGTTATCTTCCCGTGTGTATCCGCCATGCAGAATGCAGGTGGTCATGAGCTTTTCTTCTCGAGAAACTTCTTTCCGTGCCCTACCGTCGTATTAATAGGAACTCCGGAAGCACACAGAGGACACTCTTCTTCGGCATAGGAGTCGGCGTCGATGGTAGCGAGCGCATCAAACGGGAATCCTACTGACTCCGAGGTTATATTTTTCGCATCGCGATTAATCATCACCCGCACACCAACCACCATTCCTCCCGCATCGCGTACTTTCTCGGCCACCTTCTTCACTGAACCTCCGGTAGTAGTTGTGTCTTCAATGCAGAGCACGTTCTTCCCTGCGACCATCTTGTCATAACCACGCTTCAACACCTGATCATCATCTCCTGTTTTATCCGTATATACCGAAAGAATCTCTTTCCCCTTCAACTTTGAAAGATGGTACGCGGTCCACTGACCCAAAATAATGGCGCCCATGGCGGGCGCTACGACAACATCAATATCCAAATCCTTATTCTGCTCAGCAAACATTTCACCCACGCGGGACGTTGCACTGGTATGCGGAATGAGCGCATCCTTGTTTACATACACACTCATGTGACGGCCAGAAACACCAACCAGGTGGCTGTCAGTAATAAGAGCGCCCGTCTCTTTAAGAAGCGCAATGAGTTCGTCTTTCATATAGCTTATGCGTCAGGATACGCCTCCTTAATCTCCTTGGCGAGATACCCGTTCCACATCGCGCCCGTAGCGCTCATCACGAGGTCTGCGCCTGCATCTCGATATTCTTTAAAGTCAGCAGGGACGGTAACGCCGCCTGAGCCGATGATGCCGTAGCTCATACCAAGTTCTTCACGGAGCGCTTTGAGGCGCTTCACCATATCAACGCCTGCCCACTTCACGGCGTGGCCACAAATACCGCTTTTGACGCGGTGCGCACCTGGAAGCGCCTGACTTCCGTCTTCGTTCACGACAGGGGCTGGAATCGTGTTAATCGCAGAATACGCATCCACAAGATTTCCCGTTTCTTCTACAAGCTCACGAAGTGCTGCTTCTTCAAAATACGCAATCTTTATCACGAGCGGCACGGTCCCTATCTTCTCTTTGATAGCGGTCACCACCGTCTTTACCTTTGGTACATCAAAGCAAAGTAAAGTTGCTGCACCTTCGTTCGGGCAACTGAAGTTTGCCTCCACTATCTTTACGCCCGTGTCAGCAATAGCCTTCATGCCATCTGCCCAGTCAGCAATATATTCCTCAGTGCTCATTCCTTCGCGCTTCGTGCCTTCAAACGAGCACATCACGAGTTGTCCCGGCTTTGCATGCGCAAGTGACTTTCGTAGATCCGCCTTCCATACCTCAGGGTCATAGGACGGGTTACCAAATGAGTTGGTGATGGAGAGCGGTTCTGAGTATTCGTTCGTGACCACGAGCGGTACTTTCGCGCGTTCAATAGAGAGAGGTCCTGGGAAATCCTTAAGCGCCAAGACGTTTGGCCAGTCATTACATGGATGTACCGCGCTTCGTACCGTCTTATGCACCGGCACATCCCATCCTTTATCCAACGCTGCATCTACAAACTTCCCATTCAAGAGCGGTCCAGCAGGAATACCGAGCGGATAGGAAATCTTCTGACCGAGGAACTCGAACCTTGGTTCGCTCCCTTCAAGCACGACGCCATCAGCAAAGTCTCCGAACGGTCCCTGTTCCCAGTTCTCTGCGTAGGTCTTGTTCGGATCGAAGAATGGCGTGCGTAGCATAGGTTAGATAATTATTTTTCCCTCTTCTACTATTGTTGTACCGCGGAGCACCACCGTCATGACTTTTCCAGGAAGTTCCCATCCTTCAAACGGACTCGATGCTGCCTTTGTTTCGTATCCCTCAGCACCTACTACCCACGTGGCGTCCGTATCAACTTCGATGTAGGTGTCTCCTTGATCAGGCGTATTAAATATCTTCTTTGGCATCGTATGCATCGCATCGATGAGTCTCTCCTGGGTAATCTTTCCTTCCTTCACTCCCTTATAGATGATGCCAAACGAGGTCTCAAGACCGGTGACTCCGAACATGGGAGGATCCTTTTCTTTCTCTTCGCGTGAGTGCGGTGCGTGGTCCGTCTCAACGATATCAATAGTGCCGTCGGCAAGCCCTGCCCAAAGCGCCGCTTGATCGTCATCAGTTCCCAAAGGAGGCTTCATCACTGCATACCCTTTCATGCGTTCGCGCGCTTCTGCGGTGAGCGCGAGGTGATGCGGACATACGCCTGCCGTAATAGTGAGTCCTTCCGCTTTTGCGACGCGTACATCTTCTACTTCTGTTGCCTGCGTGATGTGGCAGACATGGAGACGCTGCCCAAACTTCTTAGCGCGCGCAATGCTCTGTTTCAATTGCTCACCTTCTGCATGCACGAGAATTGGCTTTCCTACCGGCCACGCCTGGAATATAGCATCGAGGACACTTTGGTCCTCGATGAGCATTTCTCCCGTGGTGTGATTGCAGTAAATCTTGAGGCCATAGACTTCCGAACGTGCGGCGGCCTTAGGAAGTTCCTCGAGATTCTGACCGTTCGTACCAAAATGGAATCCAATATCAATAATCGCTTTATTTGAGAGCGCTACCTTTTCATCAAGACGCTCGATGGAGATGGTTGGCGTCATGTTATTTGGCATATCTATCATGAACGTAACACCCCCTTTTGCTGCCGCACGTGAACCCGTCAAGAAATCCTCCTTATGGGTAGCTCCCGGTTCGCGTAGGTGCACATGAGCGTCGATGAGGCCCGGGAAGCGTGTAGTCATGGCCACAGGGTAGCGTATTACCGCGAGAACGAGAAGGTCTCTATGATGGCATCCAGGGCCGCGTACTCGGCGTCGAGTGTGTCCTGGGAAATATCGTCTGCGCTCTCCGGATCGTCCCTATAGCTTGAACCGGTGGCGATCTTTTCAAGCGCGTAGCAGGTGCCATTATGCTCCACGCGATAACTTACGCCTTTCACGTACTTCATCATGGCAGCGTCTCCAAATGAGAATGCTTTCCATGTCGTTCCATTTATTTCTCTGTCTGGGAGCGCCGTTTCTCCAGCGTCTGGTGTTACCTTTTCGCAGTTCTCTACCTCATCCACTGATACTCCAACGCGCACCATTGCGGTGTAGTTTCGAGGGAAGGAGTGATCACTCTCGGTGGTGTAGTTAATGACCGCAAGAAGTGGAGTGCCAGTAGCTATGGCATTTGCACGCCACGTGGTTCCAATGATGTAGGAAGGGGTAAAGACCTCTTCAACAGTCGCCTTTGAGGGGTAGCGCAGCGTAAACCCATACTCACCACTTGCGTAGATGGATTGTCCTTCAAGATTCTCAGTACCTACCTCCACTGGTTCTGGCGCTGGTGCGGTCTTCGGGATGAAATAGATGATAGCCGCTATGCCTCCCAGAACGAGGAGCACTCCGAGGACGACCAGCCACCCGAATTTCGTCATATCCCTAGTATACCAAACCCTCAGTAATGAGTTACTCCGCTAAAATGAGGCGCGCTAATCGAATCTCATCAAATGTGTACTTTCCTTTTAGTTTCTTAAACACGGGCGTGAGCGCCTTAAAGCTTTTATTCCCCGCAGCTTCTGATATGGCGCCGAGTCCGTCGATGAGACGCTTTGAAGCAAGAGCACGCACCTGCTCGGTAGAAAGTTTTCCGGCTTCGGAAAGCTTCTCGAGGTGACTCACAATGGTGCCAAAAGTAAGTTCACGTGCTTTCACCACTTCCTCTAACGTTTTTCCTTCCTTGAGGAGCATATACGTTTCGTCATACGTCGTCGGTTTCTCACCACGCGGCGCATCCGTATCAATGACCTCAAGCGAACCACCCGACGCCGTCAAGAAGTTCTCTTCAAGCACGCGGCGCTCTCCGGTCTCTTCAAGACTATTGAATACTGCTGCCGCTTCTCCTGAGGCTTCGCGGAAGCGCTCATCCACAGAGCGCACTGCAGGATGAATGGCGAGCGCATTCTCGTTCCAGCCTAGGAGATAGAGTCCTTCAAGCGTACGTAGGCGCGAGAGTGCTACGTACCCTTGGCCGTATTCAAAGGCCCGCGAAAGATCGATCATCGCCGCGTCCATACTTGCCCCTTGACTCTTATGTATCGTTATTGCCCACGCGAGTCGAAGCGGGACCTGAGTAAGTTTTGCCCGCACCTTACCGTTCTCCTCCACCACCCATTCCTGGGGCGCTACGGCAATCCTTCTGCCATCACGAAGCTCCACCACGGGATACCCGGTCCCGTTTTCAAATCCTGCGACAACCCCTAAGGTGCCGTTTGCAAACCCTGCCAGCGGATTGTTCTTAGTGAACATCACCACCGCCCCCACCTTTAGTTCAAGACGTTCAGGAGAAAGGCATCCGCGCTTCAAGGATTCAATAAGGGTAGGTGCACCCGAGGTGTCCATGAGAAAACCTTTGCCACTTCCCGGAATACTTGCGAGCTTCTCTGCATTAATGCGGTCCACGTCCGCGTTGTGCGTGTACAGACGCGGAATGTCACCTGCGTCCTCTGGTTCCGTCTGTCGCGAAGAGATATGCGACATGTCGGTATGATCGAAGGTGCCGCTTCTAATACTTGCGAGTATGCCACCGAACTTCGCGTCTTCTTGGCGATGCTGTTCTTCGAGATAGAGCGGGATGGGATTCAAGCGACGCCAGGCGTCTGACTGAAACGCAAACGACGCTTCACGAGACGCCTTTGAAACCGGCGGCAACTGGAAGAAGTCGCCGACGAGCACCACTTGCACACCACCGAACGCGCGCTCGCTATGACGCACTTCACGCAGCACCTGATCTACCATCGACAGCACTTCTCCGGAGAGCATCGACACCTCGTCAATGATAAGGACCGCCGTCTTATTCAAGCGACGTACGATGTGTTCTTTTGAAGAGATGGCATCGAGGTCAGAGGCGGAAAGATATTCACGTATGCCAATACCGCTCCACGCATGAATAGTCATGCCGCCCACATGGGTCGCTGCAATACCGGTAGAAGCAGTAATAGCAGGTTCTATATCGTGCGAGCGCAGCCACTCAACGTATGCGTTCACCGTATGCGTCTTACCGCTTCCTGGCTCACCTGTGAGAAAGGCGTTAGCACCAGTCTTCAATATATTCAGCGCCTCATTCTGAGTCATGAAGCAGTCATTGTACCGGACCTATCTCAATTCCAGGAATCTGCGGTTATCACCCCTTCTGACACAAGTTTAGCCAGATACGCATCAAGATTCGGGAGCGTAGCGAGTTCATCAAAAGAAACCCAACGGTATTCAGTATGTTCCGTACCATCGAGTACCGGCTCTCCGCTTACCTCAGCAACATACGTAAGCCGTACCACATGATTGGGCATGTTTTCTTTTGGCAACAAATCTTGTGCGGCGATGAGTTTTGGATGCGATACTGCGGTGAGTCCCGTTTCTTCGTGTATCTCGCGCGAAAGATTCTCCATAAGAGAAGTACCAACATCTATTCGCCCGCCAGGAATGTCCCACGAACCTTCAACAACGCCATAGCGTGATGAACGCTTCAGAAGAAGCACCCTACCCTCGGTATTACGTAAGAGCGCCTTTACCCCAACCTGAAGGATCATACTGCCGACTTCGGACGATGCGCTATCGCAAGGGCGAGCGCTGCAAACGCAATAGAGACGTCGCGGAACAGCACCTGGAAGTCACCGAGGTTGAAGAGCACGATGAGAGCAAGGAGTGCGGTAGCTGCAACGGACGGAATGAATATCTTCCTCCCTGAAAGTAGCCAAAGACCGATGATGACCTCAATGAGACCGAATACATGAAGGAGTACCATCTCTGGCATTGCATCCGGAATGAACGCAGGGAAATACCCGACCCATGCATAGGGATCAAGAAAAGCGTTCACCGGCGGGAACAAGAATGAGAAGGCAACGCCTAAGCGAAGCAGGAAGTCCGTTGTGCTACCGAAGCGCATAGTTATTCAGTTACGATAACCGTACCATGATCATCGTCTTCACGATGATTGTGATAGCCCCAGGTACCAGCTTTGGTGAACGTGAAGGTGTAGCTGCCGCTCACCCCACACTGATCAAGTGGTTTCTCTCCCGTGTATCCTTGCGCGCAGTGCGCATCTTTGTTTGAGCCGTCATAGCCGGTATGCGTGGGGTGCTCGTCTGAAGCAATCCACATTTCTTGCGTTCCTTTATTTACGAACGTAACCGACTGTCCTTTCTTAATCGTCACGGTGCTTGGTGAGAATCCGTCGTTAGTGTATGAGACGGTCACCGCTTCAGCAGCACCATCCTTTGAGTCATCAACAAACTGATTGTCCGCGCCTGCAACTTCAGCAGTATCTTCTGTGGTCACGGGCGCTGCTGGAGTCATGGTAGAGAGCCACCACGCCCCGAGCCCAAGGACTACGATAATGCCAACAACAATCCATATCGTCTTTGCATTCATACGTGCGTACGTTAGCCAGTAAAGTCTTCACCAGTATACCAATATCGTAGCGTCCATGAACGCTTCATGAGGGCGCTAGTGCTTATCGGGAGAGTACGCGCTCCAGGGCTTTACGGGGAGTGTCACACCTCCTGTTTCAGCAAGCGCGGTGATGAATGCCTCTGCAAGCTGACGGTTGGTGATGAGAGGAATATTCAAGTCCACCGCTTTACGACGAATGACGAATCCGTCTTCGTTCTCACGTGCCAGAGGGCGCGTGGGAATGTTGATGATGAGATCGATGTTCCCGTTTTCGATAAGGGAAAGGATGTTAGGTTCTTTCTTCGCCGTTATCTTATGCACCTTACTGCACTCAATACCGTTCTCTCGTAGAAATTCAGTGGTGCCTTCAGACGCAAAGAACGAGAACCCGAGACCAGCAAGTTCGGTCAACGCCGGTAGGAGTTTTACTTTATTCTCATCCCCACCAAGCGACACAAGAATGTTTTTCTTTGGGAGGCGGAATCCGGCAGAGAGCATCGATTTCAATAACGCCTCATAATACGAGTTTCCGAAGCATGCAACTTCTCCGGTTGAAGCCATTTCGACGTAGAGAAGCGGGTCGGCACCCTTGATACGGGAATGAGAGAACTGTGGAGACTTTACGGCAACATAGTCGAGCTCCAAAGTCTGATAGTTTCCTCTTACGTCCTGACCCATGAGTGCCTTCGTGGCTATCTCAATAAAGTTATGGCCGGTGGTCTTAGAGACAAACGGGAAGGAACGGGACGCACGCACGTTACATTCGATGACCTGGATGTTGTTGTCCTTGGCAAGGAACTGAATGTTAAATGGCCCCGTGATGCGGAGTTCTTTCAATATCTTCTTGGTGATGTCTTTGGCGCGGCGAATAGTTTCAAGATAGGTACGCTGGGGTGGCGTCACTACGGTAGCGTCTCCTGAGTGGGTGCCGGCGTTCTCCACATGCTCGGTAATAGCGTAGAGCACGAGTTCCCCTTTCTGCGCCACGCCATCAATCTCTATCTCGCGCGCATTCTCAATGAACTTTGAGATAACCACCGGATGGTCGTTTGAGACTGCCGTTGCCCTCTTTAAGAACTTCACCAAGGACGTCTCATCAAAGGCTACCGACATCGCAGCTCCCGAAAGCACGAAGGATGGACGTATGAGTACCGGGTACCCGAGTTCAGCAGCAGCCTTCGTTGCCTGCTTTAAACTTGAAAGTTCTACCCATGCTGGTTGATCTACCGCAAGCTTATCCAAGAGTGCCGAGAAGACGTGGCGGTCTTCAGCGCGATTTATGTCTTTTGGATTGGTACCGAGCACCTTTACCCCATTATCTGAAAGTGGGAGCGCGAGGTTATTAGGAATCTGACCACCCGTAGAAACAATAGTGCCCGAAGGATTCTCGAAGTCATGAATATCGAGCACGCGTTCAAGCGAAAGTTCCTCGAAATAGAGACGGTCCGACATATCGTAGTCCGTGGAGACCGTCTCAGGGTTGTAGTTCACCATTACCGTTTCCCTACCTTCGGCTCGAAGCGTGTTCAGCGCCTGTACACTCGACCAATCGAACTCTACTGATGAACCGATACAGTACGGACCTGAGCCAAGTACCATGATGCTTTTCTTTCCAGGAGTCACATCGTTTTCCGTACCGTGGTAGGTGAGATAGAGGTAGTTGGTTTGTGCAGGGAATTCTCCCGCGAGCGTGTCTATCTGCTTTGCAACCGGGCGCACTCCAAGGCGCAGGCGCTGCGCACGTATTTTCGCTTCAGTAGTTTTCTTTATGGTCGCGAGCTGCTTATCAGAGAACCCTGCTTTCTTCGCCTTTATGAGACTCGCTTTGTTGAGCGGTGAGCGCTTGAGGCTTCGCTCCATCGCGACGATGTTCTGCATCTTCTCAAGGAACCACGGCGTAATGCCGGACATCGCATGAATCTTCTGAACCGACACCCCAGCGCGCAGTGCTTCCGCGAGCGCAAAGACTCGCGTCGTGGTCGGGGTCTTAATCTCTTTGAGGTAGTCCTCGATTCGGAAGTTTGCGTTACGTTGCGCGGTGAATCCGTCAGCACCAATGGACAACATGCGAATCCCTTTCTGGAAGACTTCTTCAAAGGAGCGCCCTATGGCCATGATTTCTCCCACTGATTTCATCTCCGTTCCTATCTGTTTGTTGGAGTTCTCAAACTTATTCAAATCCCACCGTGGCATCTTAATGACGAGATAGTCCAAGGCTGGCTCAAAGCAGGCGTTAGTGACTTTCGTCACAGAGTTCGGGAGCGAGGAGAGCGAATGTCCGAGTGCGAGCTTTGCTGCGACAAACGCAAGCGGGTAGCCGGTTGCTTTTGAAGCAAGGGCTGATGAGCGTGAGAGGCGTGCGTTCACTTCAATGACGCGATAGTCACCGGTCTTCGGGTGGAGTGCGTACTGAATATTGCACTCACCTACGATGCCGAGGTGACGGATAGTCGTAATCGCAACTTCGCGAAGCATGTGATACTCCGCATTTGTGAGTGTCTGCGATGGCGCCACCACCATACTCTCTCCGGTGTGTACCCCCATTGGGTCGATATTCTCCATGTTGCAGACCGTCACGCAGTTATCCATGCGGTCACGCACTACTTCGTATTCAACTTCCTTCCACCCTTCAAGGTATTCCTCAATGAGCACCTGTGCGTTCGTATGAAATACTTCCCCGAGCTTTTCTGAAAGCGCTGCAGCGGTACGCACGAGTCCCGAGCCTTCGCCACCGAGCGCAAACCCACTTCGCGCCATGATGGGGTACCCGAGTTCTTCTGCTGCCCTAAGCGCATCTTTC
>DAORIN010000010.1:0-10386 GCA_035438545.1 Minisyncoccota bacterium
TCCGACGCTACTTGTCAGTTTTCTTTTTCGGCGGCGCATCATGAGACGCGAACGCGGTCGATGTCCGAGGACTGTGCGCACGATGGCCAAACGGTTGGAAATCCGGCGGCACTTGGCGTGGCATGTCCTGTTTTCGCGTTGCGAACGCAGGCGAATTTCTCGGGCCTTCATTAGGCGTGTCTGTCATGTGCCTACTCCCTGCATTAACGAGCCCCTGCAGTACGGGGAAATAGTATCTAACTATGAAAACGAGAGGAGGTCCAGTTACGCGAGTGCGTAGGTACCGCTCTTTGAACGTTTGAAATGCTTTGGATCGTTCAGGTTCACGAGAATGGTGTTGTCTTTGACGTAGCGGACCTTCTTCACCTCTTCAAGCACGCGTTCACGGGAAAGTGGACCGAACTTGCGGAGAATCTCACGGATAACGTCGCGTACGACACCTGGCTTGTATCCCCACTCAGCAAGTGCGTAGAGACCACGGCCGACGAGAACGAAGCGCTCATCCTTCATAAGCTCGTTATGGGTGGTCGCTACATGTGCCTTCTTCGCAAAGAGGCTTGCAATAGCGTTAGCCACATCACGGAAATGCATCGGAGTGCCTTCGCGCTTAATGACGAGATACGCATAATCGCGAATACCCTTGGTGCGAATAGCAGGGGCGTCAGAACGACCCCATTCAGCAAGCGGGTTTGAGTCGATATTCTTGGCAAGAGCGAGCCAGCGCTTGAGGATTTCTTCGTTGCGGTATGCCACGTCAACATCCTTGAGTTCGGTAAGGAAACGTTCGAATACTTCGCTCTCAGAAAGCACTTCGGTATCAGAAAGGGAAGAATAGAGGCCTGAAAGCGCTGCATGCACTTTCTTCGCCGTCGCATGATTCACATGCCAGCGAGCATAGAATTCATCAGTCTCACGTTCACGGAAAAAAGCGCTCCCAACGACCAGAAGGAAGCGGAAGCGGTTCTTCGCCTTTTCGTCCGAAGCAAGACCTGAGAGGAGGTGATCCTCAGGGAGGATAGCACCCTGGCTCTCAACATATGCGCAAAGCTCATCGAACGCAGGTTTTGCATCCTTGAATCCTTTGGACGCACGCACGGCTTCGATAGCCGCCGCCTCAATCTGACGGACACGCTCGCGGGTAATACCCCAGCGCTCACCAATGGCTTCAAGCGTCTCGCGTTCGCTCTTCGTACCGAGGCCGAAGCGAAGCGTAAGCACCTCACGGGCACGTTCAGAAACTTCGCCAAGGAGTTTCTTGACGAGAGTAGTGCTATCAAAAGAAGGCTTTACCGCAGTGCGGCTTTTTGTAGAAATGGCGGATTTAGTAGCTTTGCCGGGCATTGTGTTGTAATTATACCAAAAGGGTATTTTTTTGCAAGTGGGGGTGTCCCCTTACCCTATGACTATGTTGATAATGCGTCCAGGGACGTAAATCACCCGTGAAGGGGGCTTCCCTTCAAGAAGCGCCACGACGGTAGGCAAAGCAAGCGCCGCCTCATTCGCCGCCGCCTCAGAGGCGTCGGGCGCGAGGTCTACTTCCCCGCGCCGCTTTCCGTTCACCTGCACAATGACCGCTACCGAGTCGCGCACCAGAAGTGACTCGTCCGCCGTTGGCCAGGAAGACTGATGGACGCTCCCTTCTTTCCCGAGTTTCCCCCACAAATGCTCGGCAAGGTGTGGCGCAAATGGAGCAAGTAGCATGAGGAACTCTTCCCACGCATCTTGCGGCACGTTCTCTAGGGTCTCAAGCTCTTTTACGAGCACCATCAGCGCTGAGAGTGCCGTATTGAATTTGAAGCGTTCAGCATCTCCCTCAATCTTTGCCGAAGCGGTAGCGAATGCGCGCTGGAGTTCGATAGAGACCTCTGTCGCAGTAGTTTTTGCACTAAGCGTATAGATGCGATCGAGGAATCGACGCATCGCCTCAACTCCGTCTAGCTTCCAAGGGTAGTGCCCTGGCTCGTTGTAGGGGCCAACGAAGGCAAGGTACATACGGACGGCGTCCGCCCCATATTTCTCGAGCATCTCATCGGGATTTACGACATTTCCCCACCGCTTGCTCATCTTCTGACCGTCAGGACCCATGATGAGACCCCGGTTATAGCGCTCCTGGAATGGTTCGCTTACGGGAACGAGCGAAAGGTCATATAACGCCTTCTGGAAGAAGCGTGCATAGAGAAGGTGCATGGTGGTATGCTCGCTTCCTCCCGAGTATCGCTTCACTGGAAGCCACGTCTTCATCAGTTCATTATCCGAAAACTCCGTCGTGCTGTTTGGTGCGAGGTAGCGCAAGAAGTACCAGGAAGAATCGACGAAGGTATCGAGCGTGTCGTACTCAGGCGTCCAGCCCTTGCCGAATATGCGCTCGACGCGCTCATGCAATTCTTTCGAGGAAGCGAGTGGCGCTTTCCCGGTCGGGCTAAAGTCTACATCTTCAGGCAAGAGCCATGGCATATGCTCTGCTGGCACGGTATGGGCGCGTCCTTCAGGGTCATACACGATAGGGATAGGGCAGCCCCAATAGCGCTGACGGGAGATAAGCCAGTCACGGATGCGGTAGTTGGTGGTGTGTTCACCTCCTACAAACTTCACTATCTCCGGCATGGCCTTGGTATTATCCTTTCCTGAGAATTTGCCAGAATTTATGAGCTTACCATCACCGGTATAGCACTCACCTTCTCCTTCAACGACTTGCTGTATAGGAAGCTCGTATTTCTTTGCGAATTCATGGTCGCGCTCATCGTGCGCAGGGACTGCCATGACCGCACCCGTGCCATACGACGCCAGAACATAGTCCGCAACATAGATAGGGATTTCTTTCTGCGTGGCTGGATTCACTGCCATGACACCTTCGAGTCGAACGCCTGACTTCTCTTTGTTCTCACTGCGCTCACGCTCCGTTTTACGAGCGGTCTGGTCCTTGTACGCACGTATTTCCTTTTCATTGCCCACCGAGGTGAGAAGTGTATCCACAAGCGGATGCTCAGGAGCAAGCACGACATAGGTAGCCCCGAACACCGTGTCAGGGCGCGTGGTGAATACCTCTATCTTCTCTTCGCGCCCCTGAAGCGGGAACCAGAGACGAGCGCCTTGGGAGCGTCCTATCCATGCACGCTGTGCTTCCTTTATGTCTTCGCGCCAGGGAAGTTCGTCGAGATCTGAGAGAAGACGATCGGCATAGTCCTTTATCTTCATGAACCATTGCGTAAGGCGCTTTTCTACGACTTCAGTGTCGCAACGCTCGCACTTACCATCGATGACCTGCTCGTTTGCAAGCACCGTCGCATCCTTCGGGCACCATTTCACGGCAGCTTCTGCCCGATACGCTAATCCATGTTCATAGAGTTTTGCGAAGAGCCACTGGGTCCAGCGGTAGTATTCCGGCGAGCAGGTCACCACTTCCTTTGACCAATCGAGAGAGGCGCCGATGGAACGAATTTGCGCACGCATCTTCTCGATGTTCTTCAAGGTCCATTCTGCAGGGTTCGCTCCTTGCTTCATCGCAGCGTTTTCCGCAGGAAGACCGAACGCATCGAACCCTATCGGGAACAGTACATTCTTCCCTTTCATGCGAAGCAACCGTGCGTATATGTCGGTTACGGCATATGCGTACCAGTGGCCAATATGGAGGTCACCGGACGGGTACGGGAACTCGAAGAGCAGGTAGTACGGCTCTTTGCTCGTGTCCTGGAGATCCGTTTCGTACAACTTTGCTGCGTCCCATTTATCCTGGGCCGCCTTTTCAATTGGCTTATGCTCGAAGCGCTCCTTGCCCATGTACTTATTGAGCCTTGAGAGGTGCGTAGCGCTCAGGATCTATGGTTCGCTCGTAGCAGTGCTCGCCTGCTGGATGCTTCCAGTTCTCATCTGGCTGCGGACCCCATGAGGTGTATGCGATGTCGCGGCCTGGATAGCTTCCTTGACCTGCGGTGTCCGGCGTCTCAGCACCAAAGGTGCTACAGAGCGAGAAGGTAAGTGGGCCAGCAACAGAGTAGCTATAGCTAGCACCGGTCTCTGGGTCTACAGGGATAACGGAACCGGAGAGGGGGTCAGCGACTTCAGCAAGCGTGGCGGGCAACTCACCCTTGGTCTGCCAGTAGTAGATGATCTGGTACTGGATGTTCTGGAGGTCAGACACTTTCTGTGCGTCATAGCGGAGCGTACGGAGCTCAGACGGCGTACCGATGATAAAGAAGCCAGCAATAATCGTCGCAAGGACGAGGACTGCAACGCCCACCCCTACCAAGTTTCCCTTCTTAGAATGCGCTACCCAGTATCCTTTCAAATCAGCAAGGAAGTGGAGGAAGATGCCGAGTGCGACGAGGAGTACAACAGCAACTTTGAGAATGAAGCGTTCGCTAATCTCGCCACCAAGGAAGGTAGTGAGTGCGGTGATGAGGTCGATGGCGACCGCAGCTCCCGCGACAAAGAGCGTGAGCACGAGTGCCCAGCGACGCACCCAGATCTGTGCCTTACCAGGTTCTGTGACTATGGTGCTGCGAATAATACGGAAGAGAACAAGGGTAAGGGGAACCAGCACGATGAGCGTTGCCATCGCAACGTGACTGCCGCTGCCGTAGGGGTCTCCAGAATATGCGAGAGGATCGGGGAATGCGTAGTTTATGTACGTAAACACGAGCGTGAGAAAGCCCGTGACGCTGCCGTAGAGTGCAACTATCGCACCGAGCCAGAGAAAGAAATCCTTCGGAGTTGTTTTTGTGATGGGTTCCATATCCCAGGATTATAACACAATTAATAACTATCTTCTCTCAGAAGATATACGTTACAGCGAAAGTGAAAGCACAACGCCTGAGAGCACTGCAGCAATTCCTGCAAACGCGACAAGGGTTTTTGCAAAGAGTGCAATTCCCTCTTTCTTCTGTCCTTCAAGCAACAACTGAAGCGGGACTCCGAGCATAAGGTATCCCGTGACTGCCGCAGAAAATACAAAGAGAGAAAGCATGCCTAGTATCGGTGCTATCGGGGTTACGGGTTCAGGAATGAATTTAGGAACAAACGAAAGAAAGGCAGCAACCACTGCAATGTAAGTTACCGTAGCTAACGCATTTAAGAAGGGGTTTCGGGTCATTAGAAAAGTATAGCTTAGGCTGGTTGTCTGGGACGATGGTGGAACCTTTATCTCCACTTACGCGCCCGCATGACCATCTACGAAGACCACCGTCTGGTTGTCTCCGACCTTCCACATCCGAACATACAGCTGGCGGCTTTCTGGCATTTGCTTAATGAACGTGGCTCCGAGCGCAAGAAGGTCTGCGACATCCACAGAAATTGCCTGTGCATTTGTTGTTGATCGATATTTCTCGCGCGGACGATTGAATTCCTCAATCTTACGGTTAAAGTCTTCCTTTGATAGAGAGGGATCAGTAAGTTCGACCATAAGATTGTATGCGGATGGCGAGAGTACTTTTATACGCAGAACCTTTTCTTCGAGTCCTTTCCGTTCTTGTTCGAGAGAACGGAGTTGTGTGGGAGTAAGCGGACTATTAAGATTCTTTTCAGACATATTTTAAGTATACCTCTTGCTGGCTGTCTGGGACGCTATTGGAACAATTATGGCCAATGAAGTACTGCAAGCAGGGGCGCAAAAATGACGAGTATACCTAAAACGACGGTACTTATACCGTAAAGGTAATCATTACCATAAATACTATACTTATCTGACTTCGCTAACGGTTTTGTTTTCGCTCTCTGGTATACCTGTACCCCAGAGTAAATGAACCAAAGTCCCATTGGAACTATCAAGACTAACCAGGGTAAAACAAAATAAATATCCATATCCAGTGAACAATTATGGCACACGATGACGAGCTGGCTGTCTGGGACGATATGGGACTTTTCTTCGACCTACTCAGGATTGATGATGAAAACTGCAACAAAAAAGGCGACTACCACTATTAAGACGGCCAAGTATACGGTTTTAACCAACTTTTTGAGTTTTAGAGTTTTTGGGTCCGAGTCTAATACAGTGTCCCCCTTCGTAAAATACCTAAGGGTTTTAAATGCTTTCTTGAACTTGGATAGATTGGGAGAGAGTGCTGATATGAATCCTGGTTCCCCTATCTCTACCCACTTTTCGTAGTTTAGCTTCTTGATACGTCTGAATAGTATCTCTTGGGTAGTCCAGCACGAAAGACATGAGAGGACAATAATAGTAATCCACACAACCTCAAGATTTTGAGCAGTTAAGTCCATTTAAGTAGCATAACCCGAATGGCGGACTAGGATTCGAACCTTTAGCTATGGAGGAACACCATCACATCCCCATCCTTCACGATATAGGTCTTTCCTTCCGTCCTGATGTCACCTTTTTCGCGTGCAACAGCATAGGAACCGTCAGCGATGAGGGTGTCGCAACCGATCACTTCAGCGCGAATGAACTTATCCTTGAAGTCATTGTGAATTGCTGCACCTGCTTCAGGAGCTGAAGCGCCGATAGGCACGGTCCATGCACGTGATTCTTTGGGTCCTGTGGTGAAATAGGTAATGAGACCAAGGGTGCGATATGCGCCACGAATAAGTTCCTCAAGACCGTCTACCTGGACACCAAGTTCCTGGCGGAACATCTGCTTATCGCCTTCCGCAACATCATTCAGTTCATGCTCAGTGCGCGCATCCACGTGTACGTACTGGCCACCGATAGACTCAACGTATTCATACGCCTTCTCAGCACGTCCGTCGCCTATCTCATTCAGGTTATGACCTCCCGTCTTACCGTTAAAAGCGTAAAGAATAGGTTTAAGAGTGAGGAGATTCAAGGACTTAATGAGTTTCTTTTCTTCTGGGGTAAGGGGAGCAGTAGAGGCGAGCTTTCCTGCGTTTAATGCTTCCTCAACCTTCTTAAGCGCCTCATCTTCCGCAACCGCCTCTTTCATACCAGCACGAATATCACGCGTGAGCTTTTCTCGACGCTTCTGCACTGCATCACGATCAGCAAGCGCAAGCTCGAGGTTAATCACTTCAATGTCGCGCACCGGATCCACTTCTCCATGCACATGGGTAACATCCGGGTCTTCGAAGAATCGCACCATCTCAAGTATGGCGTCAGTCTCACGAATATTTGAGAGGAACTGGTTCCCCAACCCTTCTCCTTCGGACGCACCCTTCACGAGTCCTGCTATATCCACGAACTCAATAGCGGCGGGAATAGTCTTCTCGGAGCCGGAGAAGGCGGCAAGCTTCTGAAGACGCTCATCCGGAACCCCTACCACTCCCACTGACGGATCAATAGTGCAGAACGGGTAGTTCTCGGCAGGCACTGCCGCTTTGGTGAGTGCATTAAAGAGCGTGGATTTCCCCACGTTTGGTAGACCGACGATTCCTATCTTAAGCATGAGTCCACACTACCTTATCGGCCTTTACGAGCAAGTTTCTCAATCTTTTTCATCCACGATGCCTTTGCTTTATCCGAAAGTGCTTCGGAGTTGCCCACTTCGGTAAGGCGAACCTTGAAACCGGAGAAGCGAAGGACAGCGTTCACGATATCACTCGTGTAATTGCCGTAGAGGAAACGTTCAATAATCGGGAAGTTCTTAAGAAGAATGATGACGCGTGCGGTACGTCCCTTGAGAAGGCGGTGCCACCCCATGGTTGATTTACCATCGGGTGCCTTTATGAAACTAAAGGCAAAGCGCGGGAGCCACATGCGATCGATCATGCCTTTTAGGAGCGCAGGCACCGAGCTCCACCACAACGGGTAGATAAGGACGAAATGGTCTGCCCAGGTAATATCCTCCTGTACTTTCTTAAGGTCCGGCTCGAGCTCCTGTATGGCGCGATACCCTTTATGGAGAATAGGGTCGAACTGAAGCTTCCCGATGTCTGCACGGCGCACCTCATGCCCGGCTGCTTTTGCAGCAGCTTCATACGCGTCGGCGATGCCACTAGCGAGCGTGGCGTCCGTATTCGGATGCCCAAGGAAAAGATATATCTTCATGACTAGTTCTGCATCAGCGCCGCAAGCTCGGCGCGATATTTCTTCATCACCTCCATGGTGGCCTTAGTCTGATTCTCACCTCCTTTCTTTACTCGACGATCAATCTCTTCCCCTATTTTCTTCATAAGGTTCGGATCTTTTTCAAGCATGCCAAGAATCTGCTCGCGCTGACCTTCTGGCACATCCTTCATCTTGTGCTTCGCGACCTGGCGGAGCAGGAAATTCTGTATACCCATATGTTCCGATTATACCATGAGCGTTATTTGACAGGTTCTTCACATACGCGTTAGATACCGATGTACCCCATACAACGGAGGAATAGTCAGATGCCAAAGGGGATGACCACCATCGAATCTGCGGTCGTTAAATTCTCATTCAACGATCCAGCACTGATATCAGATGGTATGTACATGGAGACAAAAGAAGGGCTGAGTCAGTTGGTCATTATGCCAGAAGTACGTGTGGTGATTGAACCGCACCGTATCGCTGCTAACGATCTCCCTGCTTTCTTTAGAGACACCTACGGGTTCAGGGTGGTGTCCGGGCTCTATAACTCTAGAGAAAACCGCGCCTACGTCGCTCGCTTCGTGTTCGCCGCTACTAACGATCATGATCGCGGCCTTCGCCACCTTATTGGTATCGACGAAGCATTTCAACTGCTAGTCGAAGGCCGGACGTGGGAAGTACGCGCAGAAGCGAACGACACTCGTCTCTGGATCAAATGCGTCAAACCAGAACCAGTACGCTCACGCGTTCATGCGTAATGCATAACGCGAACGGCCCGCCTCACCGGCGGGCCGTTTCAGTATCACTCCTTTAACGAATCACCGGAGCGTCGCGCATTATCGTCCCGCGAAGTGTCTTTATCGCGTTATAGAGCGCAAACAGGAACACGAGCACGAGAATCATGACTATCGCTGTGCTCCCGAACATAGTGCCAGTCTCACGGTAGCGGGCAATAGCAATTGCTCCGAAGAGTATGAGGGAAAGCCCTGATAGGAAGATGTTCACCCAGTGAATCCAGGCCTGCACGGGGTTCGTGAGTCCTGCAGCAACGACGAGAATGACCGCGAGGGTGAGTGCGGAGAAGCTCGTCATAAACGGTTCACCAATAAACTGTGAAAGGAAGAGTAACGCCGCAGCGACAACGAACAAGATACGCACGATATCACCGTAATAATGGCTTGGGCCGAGGTGTTCCGGGGCCAGTGGTATGTCTTCGCTCATAGAATAAGTATGACACTCACCTACCCTTTGACAAGGAAGAAGAGTGCGTCTGGGGATTACGAAGCAGTACCTACTTCCTGTTCAAGTGCCACAATTCCTTGCTCGATTTCATCAAGCGCTTCATCCGTTTCAAGCAATTGGAGGTTATGAGCGAACACGGCAAGTGTGTCGAGCATCTCATCATTCCCAGCAATGCGCGGATGTGATGCGACCGCTTCAATTCGTTTATGAAGTGCTCGCTGACGCAGCTCAAACGGATCCGGCGGCAGTTCTCCAGAGTTCATACGCTAAAGGAGTATGGTCGCTTGGTTGGCTGAAATCTCAGCGATGCCGCCATGCGGAATTTCCACGTGATGCTTCTTCCCATTCGCCGCTTCAATGTGCGCTTCACCGATTTTCAATTCGGTAACGAAGGCTTCATGGTTGGCGAGCACAACGAAGACTCCGTCCTTACCCGGAAGCGTTACTGACACTGCGTCTCCATCGAAGAGATTCTCTCCGACGCGCGCTACCGTGAGATGGAAAGATTTCGCAGCCATTATGCCGTTACCTGATCGATGCCTCCCTTCATGTAGAAAGCATTCTCTGGTTTATCGTCGTGCTTACCGTCAACGATTTCCTTGAAGCCACGCACGGTTTCTTCAAGCGGCACGTACTGGCCCGGAGTACCCGTGAAGACTTCTCCCACGAAGAATGGCTGGGAGAGGAACTTCTGGAGCTTACGAGCGCGGTACACCGTCTGCTTGTCTTCGTCAGAGAGCTCTTCGATACCAAGAATGGCGATGATGTCCTGAAGGTCTTTGTAGCGCTGGAGGACCTGCTTCACTTTGTTCGCGACGTCATAGTGCTCCTGACCAACGATTTCTGGCGTGAGACCGGTAGAAGAAGAAGCGAGCGGATCAATAGCAGGGTAAATACCAAGGGAGGCGAGCTGGCGCGAAAGCGTTACCGTTCCGTCCAAGTGAGCGAAGGTCGTTGCTGGTGCTGGGTCCGTGAGGTCGTCTGCTGGCACGTACACGGCCTGCACCGAGGTGATGGATCCCTTCTTCGTAGAAGTAATGCGCTCCTGGAGCTTACCCATTTCTTCAGCCAAGGTTGGCTGGTACCCCACGGCTGAAGGCACGCGACCAAGAAGTGAGGACACTTCAGAACCAGCCTGAATGAAACGGAACACGTTGTCCATGAAGAAGAGGACGTCCTTTCCT